>DASTWB010000203.1:0-3351 GCA_035758725.1 Gaiellaceae bacterium | reverse complement strand
CCGAGTCGCTCGTCGGCGGCCCGGGCTCCGAGGAAGCGATCGCGACCGCGGCCGAGAAGGTGCGGGACTCGCTGCCCGATCCTGCGGGTGACACCTACGCGTCGGGGGAGTACCGCGCACACCTGGCGTCGGTGCTCGCGAAGCGGGCACTCTCGAGGGCGTTCGAGCGGGCGGCCTGATCTAAGGGTTTGGCGCAAGAACGGCTGTGCCGCCAGGCCGCGCTGCTCGCCCCCAGGACGGCGTCCTCAGTCGCGCCCGTATCGCAGGGATACGAACGCTCCCTGCGTCCTTGCCTGGGAACGAGCATCGCACCCTGGCAACGAGCGGTCTCCCGCCAAACCCTCCTAAGCCACGTCGAGCTGCGCCAGCTCGAGACCGAGCTCTTCGAGGCTCGCGAGGTTGTGCCCGGCCGCGAAGACGTCGACGAACGGCAGGGCCGCGTGCATTCCGCGCGCAAGCGGCTCGTAGGCTGCATCTCCCTTCAGCGGGTTGAGCCAGATCACCCTGTGGGCGAGCCGTGACAGCCGGGCCATCTGCTCCGCGAGCAGCTCTGGATCGCCGATCTCGAGCCCGTCCGAGCAGAGCACGACGACGGCGCCGCGCACGAGCCCGCGGTGCCCGTACTCGTCGAGTAGCTCCTTGAGGCACTCACCGATCCGGGTGCCGCCGTTCCAGTCGACGACCTCGTCGGCCGCACGGTCGAGTGCCTCGTCCGGGCGTGTGACCGCGAGTGCACGCGTGACCCGGGTCAAGCGCGTGCCGAAGCAGAACGCCTCCCAGCGGCGGTCGGCCCGCAGCGCGGCGTGCGCGAAGACGAGCAGCGCCCGCGAGTAGTCAGCCATCGAGCCCGACACGTCGAGGACGAGGACGAGCCGCCTGCGACGCTGCCGGCGGGCGCGGAACCGGCGCTCGAGCGGCTCGCCGCCGGTCCGGAACGAGCGACGCAGCGTCCGGCGGAGGTCGGGGGCACCCGAGCGCGCCGGCCCGAAGCGGCGACTTCGGCGGCGCGGCACGGTCAGCCTCAGTTGCGCCAGGAGCGCCGCGAGCTGCTCGAGCTCCTCCCGCGAGCAGTCGGCAAAGTCTTTGTGCCGCAGCAGCTCGATCGGGCTGGCAAGCGCGAGCTCCTCCTCGACGACAACCGCGTCCCGCCCGGGCGATGGAGCCGGAACCTCGTCGGCGCCGAAGAAGGCGCCGAAGACGCGGTCGTAGACCGGGATCTGGTCGCGGCGCCCGAGGAGGGTCGCGCGACCTGCCCAGTAGAGGTCGTCCGGCGAGAGAAGCGCCGCCGCCCGGCAGAAGACGGCGATCCTGCCGGTGCCGACCGGGACACCTTCGCGTCGGAGCGACCGCCCGAAGGCCGTCAGCGCGTCGACGGCGTCAGTCACGGAGGAGCTCGGTGAGGACCGGCTCGACGCGCCCGAGGTCCTCGCGGTTCTTGACCACCCACCCGAGCGTCGCGCGGCCGTGGTCGCCGTCCGCCGCCTCCGCGCCCAGGTGGGAGAGCGCCTCCGCCCAGTCGATCGCCTCGGCCGCGCCCGGCCGCTTGACCAGGTCGAGCTCGCGCAACCGCGCGACCGCGTGCGCAACCGACCGCGCCAGCTTCTCGGAGACGCCGGGCGCGCGGAGCCGGATGATCGCGGTCTCGCGCTCCAGGTCCGGAAACTCGATCCAGTGGTAGAGGCAGCGACGCTTGAGCGCATCGTGCAGCTCCCGCGTGCGGTTGGAGGTGATCACGACGACCGGCGGCTCGGGCGCAGCGATCGTGCCGAGCTCGGGCACGGTGACGGAGAAGTCCGAGAGCACCTCGAGCAGGAACGCCTCGAACTCGTCGTCGGCCCGGTCGAGCTCGTCGATCAGCAGCACTGCTCCCGCGCCCGAGCGAATCGCCCGGAGCAGAGGCCGCTCGACGAGGAAGTCGGCGCCGTACAGCTCCGTGACCCGCTTGTCAGGCTCGACCTCGCCCGCCTGGAGGGCCCGCGCGTAGAGAAGCTGCCGGGCGTAGTCCCACTCGTAGAGCGCCTGCGACGCGTCGATCCCCTCATAGCACTGGAGCCGGATCAGGTCTGCGCCGACGATGCGGGCGAGCGTCTTGCCGACCTCCGTCTTGCCGACGCCGGCCTCCCCTTCGAGCAGGAGCGGGCGTCGCATCGCGAGCGCCAGGAAGACCGCGGTCGCGAGCCCACGATCGGGAAGGTACGACTCTTCGGCGAGCGCCCGTTCGACGTCTTCGACAGATCCGAACGACACGTCGAGATCGTATGGCAGAGGGCCTCAGGCCCGAACCGGGCTCGGGAGCAGGTCGGCCGCCTGCGTCCCGTCGAACCCTTCAGTCCGAGCGGCAGAGGAAAGCCGGCTAGCCCGGCTTGGCCGGGACGAACCGCTTGACGAAGTCGAGCGCGGTCTGCGCAACCTCCTGCCAGCCGTGGTCGATGGTCAGCGAGTGGCCGCGGTTGGGCATCTTCTTGATCTCGGTGACGCCCGGGTTGCGCTTCTGCCGCGTGTAGGAGGCGTTGGCGATCGCCCAGGGAACCGTGTGATCCTTCTCCCCGTCGAGGATCAGCAGCGGGCCCCGATCGGGGTTCTTCGTGTCGACCTTCGACTCGGTCCAGGGGTTGAGGTTGGAGTTGGCCATCTGGGCCAGGGCGATCCCCGAGCCGGCCACGTGGTAGGTGTCGTACAGGCGCTTCGACTCGTCCTCATCGAGGGCGTTCGTCCAGCCGTACTTGAACTGGTCGAAGGTGAGCGTGATGGCGCGGCCTCGATACCGGGGGTTCAACAGGAAAGGCCCAGACGCCCTGAGCGTGGAGACGGGCAGCGGCAGGACGCCGCGAAACACACCCGGGTCGATGGCAACCGTGGCTGCCGAGAGCCCACGGCCGGCGAGCATCTGGGCGAACAATCCGCCGGTCGAGTGCCCCATCACGGCGGGCTTCTTCTCGAGCTTGCCGATCACGTCGGCCGTATGGTCGGCAACCTGCTTCAGCGTCTTCTTCGCGAGGACGTCCGGGTTCGCCCGCGCCTCTTCGACCGTTTCCGGATCGTCTGGCCAGTCCGGCGTCAGCGGCGCGTACCCGGCCTGCTTGAAGAAGTCCGCCCAGTTGGCCCAGCTGCTCGGCAGCAGCCAGAGGCCGTGGATGAAGACGACCGGAGTGGTGTCGGAGGCGTTTGCCGCCTCGATCTCCCTGCTTTCCCGCTCCGAAATGGACGCCATGCCGAACTCCTTTCGGTCGCAGTGGAAGGTCATCCGACCCTAGCGAACCGACGAGAGCTCATCCACGAGGCGCGGTCGGTGCTCAGAATGCGTTCGCGGCCGACTTCCACTCCCGGAGGCGCTGCGCGATGAGCTGGGCC
>DASTWB010000034.1:0-7097 GCA_035758725.1 Gaiellaceae bacterium | reverse complement strand
CACCGGCAGCTTCGGACGCGCCATGGCGGAGCGGATCGCGAGGCTCGGCGAGAGCGTCGTGATCGGCTCGCGCGACGCCACTCGTGCCGCCGAGATCGCAGCGACGCTCGGGGTGGAGGGCGAGACGAACGAGGACGCGGTACGAAACGCGGACCTGGTCGTCCTGGCAGTCCGCTCGAACGCGGCGATCGACACCGCCCGCGATCTGGCGGCCGCGATCGGCACGACACCGCTGCTCTCGGTCGCGAGCGCGCTCGAGTTCACCGACGGGGGCGTAGTCCCGGGCCAGTACGGCTCCTCGCTCGCGGAGGAGATCGACCGGATCGTCGAGGCGCCGGTCGCCGCGGGCCTCCAGACGCTCGCCGCGGTGCACCTGACGAGCCCGGACCCGCCCGACGAGGACGTCCTGATCTGCGGCGACGCCTCGCCCGCGAAGGACCTGTCGCTGGACCTCGGCGGGCGCCTCGTCAAGGGCCGGGCGATCGACGCCGGGCCGCTCGCGAACGCCCGCGCGCTCGAGGGGATGACCGCGGTGATCCTGAACGTGAACAAGCGCTACAAGGCGCACGCGGGCATCCGCCTGACCGGGCTCGAGTGATCACGGTCATCCCGCTCGAGGGCATCCCCGAGGTCGGGGAGGGCGACGACCTCGCGGAGCTGATCGACGACGCGGTCGGCCGGAGCGGCGGCTTCCGGCCCGGTGACGTGCTCGTGGTTGCGCAGAAGGCCGTGTCGAAGGCGGAGGGCCGCGTGGTCGCGCTCGACGAGGTCGAGCCGTCCGAGGCCGCCCGGGAACATGCCGGCGCCGCCGACCCCCGGCACCTCGAAGTGATCCTCCGCGAGACCGCCCGCGTCGTCCGCACCCGCCCCCCGCTCGTGATCGCCGAGACTCGCCACGGCTTCGTCTGCGCCTCCGCCGGCGTCGACGCGTCGAACGCGCCCCTGGCCGGCACCGTCGTCCTCCTCCCGGTCGACCCGGACGCATCCGCGCGAGCGCTCCACGAGCGTCTCGGAGTGCCCGTGGTCGTGAGCGACTCGTTCGGGCGGCCGTTCCGCCAGGGAACGACGGACGTCGCGATCGGTGTGGCCGGCCTCGCCCCGCTGCGCGACCTGCGCGGCACGCGCGACAGCGCCGGGTACGAGCTCAGGACGACCCAGATTGCCGTCGCCGACGAGATCGCAGGCGCCGCGGAGCTCGTGATGGGCAAGGCCGGCGGGATCCCGGCGGCGATCGTCCGCGGCCTCGAGCCGACGGGCGACGGCAGCGCGCGGGACCTCGTGATGCCGGCGGACCGCGACCTCTTCCGGTGACCGCGAAGCCACCGGTCGTGCTCGTGCACGGCCTGACGGGCTCCACGGACTGGTGGGGGCAGACGGTGTCCTCCCTCGAGGACGACTACGACGTGCACGTGGTGCGCCTGCCGGGATTCCGCTACGCCGAGGCGGCGGCATGGCTCGGCGAGTGGCTCGAGGGGGAGGGCCTCGAGGGCGCGACCGTCGTCGGCCACTCGATGGGTGGAACCGTCGCCCTCGCGCTCGCCGCCGAGCGGCCGGAGGTCGTGGGGCGACTCGCCCTGATCGCGCCGGCGGGGATCTTCGCGACCAGGTCCCGCCGCTCGTACGTCCTTCCGATCGCGCGCTCGGTCGGCCGCTCGCCGAGCCGGCTGGCGATGCTCGTCCGGGACGCCTTCCGGATCGGGCCTCTCCGGCTCTGGCAGGTGGGAAGCGACCTGCTCGCCTCGGACATCGCCGGAACACTCCACCGGATCCGGGTGCCGACGCTGATCGTCTGGGGCGCGGACGACCGCCTGCTGCCGCCGACGCTCGGCAGCGTCTTCAGCTCCGAGATCCGCGATTCCCGGCTGGTCGTGCTCGACCGCTGCGGCCATGTCCCGATGCTCGAGGCGCCGGACGCGCTCCAGGCCGCGCTACGCCGATTTCTCGACGAGAGCAGATCCGCAGATCGGGAAAGCTTCACGCCGTGAGGCTCGGCCGCAGGCTCGCCTATTTCGCCGCGTCGCTCCCCGAGCGGCTCGTCCGCTCCACGGCCGCCGTGCTCGGCGGAACCGTCCACGAGACCGCCGAGCTGCTGCTCCCGCGGATCGCGCGACGCTCCCGGCTCTACGAGGCGAGCGCGAAGAACCTGCTGCGCATCCTGATCGAGGGCGTCGGGGACGTCGACCGGCCCGGGCGGGGGACGGTGGATCCCACCGCACCCGCCCCGAAGGAGCTCGCGCTCCGGAAGGGGGCGGGCAACATCGTCGAGTTCGGCTCCATCGCCGCCTTCGGGTTCTCCCCGCTCTGGATCCTGGCCGCCGTCGCCGACCTCACCCACGGGTCCCGCGTGTACCTCGAGTCGCTGACCGACGAGCTCAAGGCGTCGGGCGTGGTCACTGCGGATCTGGACGTCTCGTCCGTCGACGAGCTCCTCGGGGTGCTGGAGGGGACGTCCGGCCGGACGGCGCGGCTGATCGACATCCCGCCGGTCGAGCTGGCCGAGCTGCGCGCCACCCTTCGCGAGCTGGGGGCGGAGGCGACGGACCTGCCGTCCCAGGAGCAGCTCGCACGGCTCTACGACGGCCTGCGCCGGACGGCGGCCGCCGAGGACCGCTCGCTGCTCGAGGTCTCACAGGGGATCGGGATGGCGTTCCTGACCTCGGCGCGCAAGCTCTCGAACCGCCACGTCAAGGTGCCCTACCGGGAGGACTGGCGGCCCCTCCACGACGAGGGGTTCGCCGCCTACGCCGCCCGCGTCTCGCGGCCCTACGGCGAGGCCGCCGCTTCGCATTTCAACCCCGAGCGCCGGTCGTACACCGAGCGCGTCCTCGACCGGATCCCCGCCGGTGACGACGCGACGTCGTTCGAGTTCTGCGACGAGTTCGAGGACGCCTTCGGCTGGCTCGCCCACGAGAAGCTCCGGCGCACGTCGCACGCGGTCAAGTCCCGCGGGGAGGTCTGGGTCTTCGATCCCGTGCGCTGGGAGCCGGCGCTCCAGCGCATCCGCGAGCTCGGCGAGCCCGCCGGCGTCGTCCAGCTCCTCGACCGCCACCCGCGCGACTGCGCCGCGGTCGCCTCCGCGCTCGGCGTTCCGCACTACAACGTGCCGATCCAGGGCATCGCCGCCTCGCCGCTCGAGATCGTCCCGCTCGCCCGTTCGCGGTTCTGGAAGGAGGTCGCCGCCTGGGTGCCCGAGCTGCGCGCCCTCGTGGTGGCGGACGCGCTCGGCACCGTCGGCTACTTCCGGGCGCCCGAGGAGCCGATCGGGGTCCACCCGTTCCTCCGGCTGAAGCCGCCGAGGGTGCTCGGTTCGTACGAGCCCCGCCACGTCCTCTGCGGTCACGGTGCCGGGATCCACGGAGAGGGCGCGGCGGAGGCCGTCCGCGAGGCACTGAGAACCGCCCGCCGCCGGCTGCCGAAGGCCTGGCTCGGCGTCTTCCGCAGCGGCTAGGCGGCCCTTCGCCACTCGTGCGGGCGGTGCGGGGCGGCGTCGCGCCCCGCACCGCCGACGACGGGCTACTTCTTCGAGATCGCGAAGAGCAGGAACTGCGTGAACTGCGCCGGGGCGAAGTTGTTGTCGCTCACGAGCAGCAGCGTGCGCTGGCCGTGACGGAGCCGCGGGCCGAACGTCATGCCCTCGACGTTGTCGAGCGGGATTCCCAGCGCGTCGAGGTTCAGGAGCAGCGTCTTGGACGTCGAGCCGTCCTTGTTCAGCTGCGTGACGTAGAGCTTGATCGTGTTCCCCGTGTCCGGGGCGCCGACGGAGAACGACCGCTCCATCGTGAGCAGGCGCCGCTTCCCGAGCGGTAGGACCTCGACGAGGCCGTTGACCGCGAACTGCGTGGACGGATTGGGCGGCTCGGCGATCGGGTCGACCATGTACGTCCACTGCCGCTCCAGCCGGTTCTTCTTGATGTCGAAGCGGAGCAGGCGCGCAGGGCTCCCGTTCGTGAGCGTCGCGGGCGGGCCGTCCTGGACCAGCGCCGCCTCCGTGCCCGTATAGAGATCCCTGTTGCGCGTCGCCGCGGACTCGAACCCGAGGTTCAGCCGCACGCCACGCGTGCCCGCGGCATTCGGGCGGTAGTCGTCGGACAGGGGGAAGTCGCGGACATACGTCCCGTCGAGCTTGTACAGGCGGATCCACGGGTCGATCAGCCGGTTCGCGAAGCCCTCCGAGGTGATGATCGCCCGCCGGTTGTGCTTCGTGAGCGCGAAGCCCTCCGGATCGAGGCTCGCGGTCGGGTACGGCGTCCCGTCCGGCTGCTTGAGCGTCGTGACCGACTGGAACGTGATGTCGCCCGCGCTCAGCTGCCCGTCGGCGATGCCGGCGCGCAGCTTGTAGAAGCGGGCGTTCGCCTGGTCGTCGGAGATCGCGTAGAAGGTCTCGTGGCCGGCGTACGCGATCGACGAGAGGCCTCCGATGGTCGTGCTGGCGAAGGTCGTCCCGGTCGGGATGATCACCTCGCCGCGAAACTCGAGCGCCGGCACGTGCTTGGCGGCCTTGTCGGGCTTCTGCTTCTTCTTCGCCGTGGCCGCAGGGGCGAAGACGGCGGCGGCGAGTAACGCGAAGAGTGCGAGTGCCGCCCACGCGGTCCGTGAGCGTCCAGAGCTGGGCATCTCCTACCTCCAGGTCGGTGTCCGCGCCCGACCCTAGCGGATGCCCCTTCGGGGTCGCCCCTGCCGTCCGACCGTTCGGTGATTGTTCACACGTGCCACACCCTGATGCGGGGTGGGCAGCGTCTGCGGCAGCGCTGCTCACACACGTGGGCAGCCACCCCATCCCAGCCCCAGACGCGGGACGGTCGCCCGTGCCGACGTAGCAGTGGAGCCTCTGCGGCGTCATCGGGTTCTCGTGCTCGTCGTCCTCGCGGCGGCGTTGCTGGCAGTCGTCGCCGGGGTTGTTCTCTCGCGTGCGGTCTCGCACGACGAGTACGGCAAGACGGACGAGCGGCTTGCCGCGGAGCTTGCCGGCGCCGTCCAGGTCGTCGGCGAGCTCGGTCGCTCGGCGCGGGCACGCGCAGTCCGGCTGGCTGCGGCGGCCGAGGTCCAGAGCGCGCTCGCCCGCCGGGACGGGCCGGAACTGCGGCGGATCGCCGCGCGCGAGCCCGGCGTGGCTTTCGAGGCGAATGGACAGCGGCTCGCGGGAGCTCCCCCGGGGCCGCTCGCGATCCCGGCCGCGGTGGTCGCCCAGGACCGCGAGATCGGGCGTGTGCTCGTCGATGTGCCCGTCTCGGCCGTGGCCGCCGGGACTGCGCTGGCGCCCGGCGACAGGCTCGTCGCGGGCCTGGCGGGGGATTCTCCCGACACCGTGACGGTCGAGGGCCGCCGGTACCGCGCCGTCTCGACGGCGGCGGGGTCCGCGCGGCTGACCGCGCTGGCGCCGGACGGGCCGATCGCGGCCGCCGTCCGCGAGCGCCGCCGCCGCATCGTCTTCGCGCTGCTCGCGTCGTTCGCGACGATCACGCTTCTCACCGCCCTGGCGGTGCGCGCGGCACGGCCGCGCCGCCGCCGGGTCGTGCGGGCGGGGGACAGGCCTCCCGCCTTCGCCGGGGATCGCAGATCGCGCGAGGCGGTGGAGCTGGTCGGCGACGCGCTCGCGGCCGGGCACGACGTGGACGCGCTCCTTCCCGTGATCCTCGACAGCGCGGTCACGATCAGCGGGGCGGCGGGCGCGCGCCTGATGGCGGACGGAAAGGAGCTCGGCCGCGCCGGCGAGAGCGAGACGGGGGCGAAGCCGCTGGCGATCCCCATCGTCGCCGGGTCGACGGGCGACGGGCTGCTCGTCCTCTACCCGCCGCCGGGCGGGGAGCTGGACCAGGACGGCGTCGAGCTCGCCGAGTGGCTCGCCGGGCGGGCGTCGATCGCGCTCCAGAACGCGCACCTGCACCGCGTCGCTCGCCGGCTGGCGACCACCGACGAGCTAACGCAGCTGGCGAATCGCCGGCAGTTCGACGAGGCACTCGCCGCCGAGGTCGTCCGCGCCGAGCGCTTCCGCGATCCAGTCGCCGTCGTCGTGGCCGACCTCGACAACTTCAAGAAGGTCAACGACCGCTTCGGGCACAACGTCGGCGACCTCGTCCTGCGCGCGTTCGCCGCCGCGATCCGGAAGAACGTCCGCGACGTCGACCTGCCCGCGCGGTACGGCGGCGAGGAGTTCACCGTCCTGCTTCCGGCGACGGATGCCCAGGGCGGAGCCCAGCTCGCGGAGCGGCTCCGGCTCGCGGCCGAGGAGCTGGTCGTCGACAGCGGCGGCAGCGGCCCGGTGGCCGTCCGGTCGAGCTTCGGCGTCGCCAGCTTCCCGGCGGAGCCGTCGGCCGCAGCGCTCATGCGGGCCGCCGACCGCGCGCTCTACCGCGCGAAGGCGGCCGGCAAGAACACGGTCGTGGTGGCCGAGCGAGAGGCGGCGAACGCGCAGTGACGTCCGGCCAATCGACTAACGTCGCGCGTTGCCGTTACTGCGGGAGGGAGTTCGACGTGCGTCGGTTCCAGGTGCGCCTAGTGGGGAATCCCAGCGTGTACGACAGCACGGAGTGCGCCCACCTCGACGACGTGGACGAGTCGCAGCTCAGGAAAGCGCGAGGCGCCGTCGGCCGCGGCGGACCGAAGCGCAGATGAGTCGCCTGCTCCTCATCGTCGTCGTGGCGGCGAACGTCGGCGTCGCGGGGATGTCGGTCACCGCGTCCGCCTGGCTGTGGACACGCGCGGCCGAGCCGATCGTGACTCGGACTCCCGAGGCCGCCGCCCCGGCGCTGCCGGCGATCGTCGGCGAGACGAGCGTCCCGTACCGCAGCGACGCGGCGAGAGCGGCAGGCGAGGCGAGACGGTCTGCGCGCCGGCTGCGGCGCGCCGCCAGGCGGGAGGCCCGCCGGCCGGCGAGACGGACCGCCGCGGTCGTGCGCCGCGTGACCGGCCCGGCGCCCTCGGCCGTCCAGGTGGCGTCGGTCCCGGCCGAACAGCCGGAGACCACGCCGACGACGAAGCCCGCTCCGGCGAAGCCGAAACCCGCAAAGCCGAAGAAAGCAAAGCCGAGGCCCGCGAAGCCGAAGCCCGCGAAGCCGAAGCCCAAGCCCAGGCCGCAGAAGCCGCCACCCACGCAGCCG
>DASTWB010000217.1:0-2786 GCA_035758725.1 Gaiellaceae bacterium | reverse complement strand
CTCCCCCATCTGCTCCGCGATGTCCCGCAGGAGCGGCATCGTGACGAGTGCGCCCTTCTCAGCGACCACGGTCTTCCCGGGCTTCCCGCTCGCGAGCGGCTTGTGGAAGTCCTCGGTGATCATCCGTCCGAGGAGGCCCTTGTTGAGCTGCCCCTCGCTGAAGAGCGGCAGCAGGACGCCCTCCTTCGTCTTGCAGTCCTGCTCGCGAATGATCACGTCCTGCGAGACGTCCACGAGACGCCGGGTGAGGTAGCCCGAGTCGGCCGTGCGGAGCGCCGTGTCGGCGAGGCCCTTCCGGGCGCCGTGGGTCGAGATGAAGTACTCGAGCACCGACAGGCCCTCCATGAAGTTGGCCTGAATCGGGCGCTCGATGATCTCGCCCTTCGGATTCGCCATCAGGCCTCGCATGCCGGCGAGCTGGCGGATCTGCTTGAACGATCCGCGCGCCCCCGAGTTGGCCATCATGTAGATCGGGTTGAGCTTCCGGAGGTTGGCCTCCATGGCGTCCGCCACGGCGTCCGTCGCCTCCGTCCAGATGTCGATGATCGACTCCTTGCGCTCCTCCTCGGTGATGAGGCCGCGCTCGTACTGCTGCTCGACCACGCCGACCCGTTCCTCGTAGGAGGCGAGGATCGACTGCTTGTCGGGCGGGATGACGATGTCGTTCTTCGACACCGTGACCCCCGCCTGCGTCGCGTGCTTGAAGCCGAGCGACTTGATCGTGTCCAGCACGCCGGCGATCAGGTGCGGCCCGTACCGCGCCGCGAGGTCGGAGATGAAGTCGTCCATCTCCTTCTTCGAGAGCGTGCGGTTGACGAAGGGGAACTCCGCCAGCTCGGGCTCGTCGTCCTCGAGCGCCTCGGCGAGCGCGCGGCGGACCTCGAGCGTGAAGATCACGCGGCCTGCGGTGGTCAGCACGACCTCGTCGGCGCCCTGCGCCTTGTACTCGATCGGGTCCTGGAGCTTGATCTGGCCCGCCTCGAGCGCGAACTCGACCTCCTCCTCGGACCGGTAGCGCTTGATGCCGTCGACGCCGAGCTTCTTCGCGAGCGCCTCGGACGTCGTGTCCACCAGGTCGTGCTCCGAGTAGGTGAGGAAGTAGCCGCCGAGGACCATGTCCTGCGTCGGCGTCGCCAGCGGGCGTCCGCTCGCGGGCGAGAGGACGTTGTTGGCCGACAGCATCAGGATTCGTGCCTCGGCCTGCGCCTCCGCCGACAGCGGAAGATGGACGGCCATCTGGTCGCCGTCGAAGTCCGCGTTGAACGCGTGACAGACGAGCGGGTGAACCTGAATCGCCTTGCCCTCGACGAGCACGGGCTCGAAGGCCTGGATGCCCAGGCGGTGGAGCGTGGGCGCGCGGTTCAGGAGCACCGGGTGCTCGGCGATGACCTCCTCGAGGACGTCCCAGACCTCGGGCGTCATCGAGTCGACGTACTTCTTCGCCGCCTTGATGTTCTGGACGGCCTTCCGCTCGACCAGCCGGCTCATGATGAACGGCTTGAAGAGCTCGAGCGCCATCAGCTTCGGCAGGCCGCATTGGTGGAGCTTCAGGTACGGCCCGGCGACGATGACCGAGCGGCCGGAGTAGTCGACGCGCTTTCCGAGCAGGTTCTGCCGGAAGCGGCCCTGCTTCCCCTTGAGCATGTCGGAGAGCGACTTCAGCGGCCGGTTGCCCGGGCCGGTGACCGCGCGGCCACGGCGGCCGTTGTCGAACAGGGCGTCGACGGCCTCCTGGAGCATGCGCTTCTCGTTGTTGACGATGATCTCGGGGGCGCCCAGGTCCAGGAGCCGCTTGAGGCGGTTGTTCCTGTTGATGACCCGGCGGTAGAGGTCGTTCAGGTCGCTCGTCGCGAACCGGCCGCCGTCGAGCTGCACCATCGGGCGGAGCTCCGGCGGGATGACCGGGACCGCCTCGAGGATCATCCACTCGGGCCGGTTGTCGGACTTGATGAACGCGTTGACGACCTTCAGGCGCTTGATCGCGCGCTGCTGCTTCTGACCCTTGGACGTCTTGATGGTCTCGCGCAGTGACGCGGCCTCGCCGTCGAGGTCGAGGTCCTTGAGCAGGTCGCGGATCGCCTCGGCGCCCATGCCGCCCGTGAAGTACTGGCCGAACCCGTACGGCGAGCCGAACCGGTCTTTGAGCTCACGGAAGATCTGCTCGTCGTTGACGATCTGCTTCGGGGCGAGCTCGCGGAAGGTGTCCCACGTCTCCTGCAGGCGCCGCTTGGAGTCCTCGGCCGCGTCGCGGGCGTCCTGCCGCCGCGACTCGATGTCGAGGTACATCTCACGGACCTTCAGCGCCCACTGCACGAGGGCGTCGAGATCCTCCTTCTGGATCTTCCCGTCCGTCCGCAGGCAGAGGTCGTTGGCCTTCTCGCGGATCTCGTCGGGCGAGCCCAGCTCGGGGACCGCCTCGAGCAGCTCCCGGAGCAGTCCGGCGCCGAGGTCCCGGGCCTTCTCGAGGTTCTTCTGGTCGACGCCGGAGACGAGCTCGGCGTCGTCGCCCTCGAGCTCGCCGCCGGTGAGCAGCGCCTCCTGGACCTTGTTGATGTGCTTGGTGATCGCGCCTTTCTTCGAGCCCGTCGCCTTGGCGGCGTCCTTGAAGAGCTTCCGGAGCGCCTCCTCGATCTGGATCGCGGCGGTCGCCACCTGCTCCAGCTCGCGGTTGGAGAGCCGGCGGTCGTCGCGGATCGCCGAGCTGCGGACGAGCTCGCGGATCTTCTTCGAGTCCTCGGTCGTGATCTGGTTCGCGACCTCCACGAACATGCCGCCGACGAGCTCGC
>DASTWB010000205.1:0-11815 GCA_035758725.1 Gaiellaceae bacterium | reverse complement strand
CTGGCGGCGCGCGCTCGACGTCAACGACCGCGCACTGCGCCGGATCGTCACCGGCCTGGGGCCGACCGGCGGCGAGGAGCGCGAGACCGGTTTCGACATCACCGCCGCCTCCGAGACGATGGGGATCCTCGCGGCCGCCCGGGACCTCGCCGACCTCCGCGCCCGCCTCGGCCGGATCACCGTCGCGCGAACCGTCGACGGGACGCCGGTCACGGCGGAGGACCTCGGTGCGGCCGGCTCGATGGCGGTGCTGCTCCGGGAGGCGCTGAACCCGAACTTGATCCAAACGCTGGAGGGCGTCCCGGCGATCGTGCACGCAGGCCCGTTCGCGAACATCGCGCACGGCAACAACTCGCTGGTCGCCGACCTGCTCGCGCTGCGAACCGCCGACTTCGTCATCACCGAGGGCGGCTTCGGCTCGGAGATGGGCTTCGAGAAGCAGGTGCACCTGGTCTCGCGGCGCAACGGCTTCCGGCCCAGCGCCGTCGTCCTCGTCGCGACGCTGCGCGCCCTTCGCCACCACGGCGACGGCGACCTCGTCGCGGGCGCGGCGAACCTCGAGCGACACATCGCGATCGTCCGCGGCTTCGGCATCGACCCGGTCGTCGCCGTCAACCGCTTCCCGGACGACCCGGACGAGGACGTCGCCTTCGTGCGCGACCGCGCGCTGGAGCACGGCGCGTTCGCCGCCGAGGCCACCTCGGCATACACGGACGGCGGCTCGGGCGCGGTCGCGCTCGCGGAGGCCGTCGCCGCCGCGACCGAGCGTCCGTCCGAGCTTCGATTCGTCTACGACCTCGACGAGCCCATCCGGCGGAAGATCGAAAAGCTCGCGACGCAGGTCTACGGCGCCGGCGCGATCGAGGTGAGCCCGGAGGCCGAGGCGACGATCGCCGCCTGCGAGGCCGAGGGGCTCGGCGACCTTCCGATCTGCATGGCGAAGACGCCGCTCTCGCTCTCGCACGACCCGAAGCTCCTCAACGCGCCGCGCGGCTTCACGCTCCCCGTCCGCGAGATCCGCCCCTACACGGGCGCCGGCTGGCTCGTCGTCCTCTGCGGCGACCTGATGACCATGCCCGGGCTCAGCGCCTCGCCGGCGGCGCTCCGCATCGACATCGACGCCGAGGGAAAGACGGTCGGCCTGCGATGACGCTCGCCGCCAACGGGCACGCGCTCCACCAGTCGGCGCAGTTCAGCGTCACGATCCGCGTGCGGCTCGAGAACCATCCGGGGGCCTTCGCGGCCCTCGCCCAGGCGGTCGGCAACGCCGAGGGGCTGCTGGGGGCCATCGACCTCGTCCGCGTCGAGGCCGAGCACAAGATCCGCGACGTCACGGTGATGGCGGACAACCCCGCCCACCTCGAGGAGATCCTCGACGCGGTCCGCGCGGTCGAGGGGATCGAGCTCCTGCACGTCTCCGACCGCACGTTCCTCATGCACCTGGGCGGGAAGCTCGAGGTGCAGCCGAAGCATCCGCTCAAGACGCGGGACGACCTCTCGATGGCGTACACGCCCGGCGTCGCGCGGGTGTCGCAGGCGGTCGCCCAGGACCCCGAGAAGGCCTGGAGCCTCACCATCAAGCAGAACACGGTTGCCGTCGTCAGCGACGGGACCGCCGTGCTCGGCCTCGGTGACATCGGCCCCGAGGGCGCGCTGCCGGTGATGGAGGGCAAGGCCGTCCTCTTCAAGGAGTTCGGGGGCGTCGACGCCTGGCCGGTCTGCCTCGCGACCAAGGACGTCGACGAGATCGTGCAGACGGTCGCCGCGATCGCCCCGGTCTATGGAGGGATCAACCTCGAGGACATCTCGGCCCCGCGCTGCTTCGAGGTCGAAAGCCGCCTCCGCGAGCTGCTGGACATCCCCGTCTTCCACGACGACCAGCACGGGACGGCGATCGTCACCCTCGCGGCCTTCATCAACGCACTGCAGGTCGCCGGCAAGCGCCCGGACGAGGTTCGCGTCGTGCTCACAGGCGTCGGTGCGGCCGGCACCGCGGTCACGAAGGCGCTGCTCGCGGCCGGCGTCCGCGAGGTCGTCGGGTGCGACCGCGAAGGAGCGCTCTACGTCGGCCGGCCCGGTCTCACGCCCGCCAAGGCCGAATACGCCTCGCTGACGAACCCGCACCACTTCGCCGGCTCGGCGGACGAGGCGCTCGAGGGAGCGGACGTCTACATCGGCCTCTCGGCACCCGGGGCGGTGAGCGTGGAGGCGGTGCGCCGAATGGCGCCCGGCCCGATCGTCTTCGCGATGGCGAACCCGACGCCGGAGGTGATGCCCGAGGAGATCCACGACGTCGCCGCGGTGATCGCGACCGGCCGGTCGGACTACCCGAACCAGATCAACAACGTGCTCGCGTTCCCGGGCGTCTTCCGCGGCGCGCTCGACGTGAGGGCGCGCGCGATCACGCCGGCGATGGAGCTCGCGGCGGCGGAGGCCCTCGCGGCGGTCGTCGCCCCGCACGAGCGCTCGGCCGACTACATCGTCCCGAGCGTCTTCGACCGGCGCGTGGCGCCCGCGGTCGCGAAGGCGGTCGCAGAGGCGGCGGAGCACTCCGGCGTCGCGCGGCGCACGCGGTCGCAGGCCGCCGACGCCGCGGAGATCCAGGTCTAGCCGTGCCCGTCCGCCTGCTCGTCTTCCTGCACGGGACCGTGCTCATGCACCCCGGCGGCGTCGGCCACACGCGCGACGAGCGCGTCGCCCAGGTCCGCGACGGAACCGACCTCGGAATACGGGACCCGCTCGCGTACGTCCCGGTCGACGGCGCCGTGGCGAAGCTTTGGCGGTGGGCGCGGAACGGGGCAGAGATCGCGTACCTCACCTCCCACCGCCATCCCTTCCACGTCGCGGAGGACGCGGCGGTGCTCAGGCGCTGGGGGTTCCCGCCGGGCCGCGTGATCGCGCGGCGGGACGGCCAGAGCTACGGCGACGTCGCCGAGCGCGAGCTGCCCGACGTGCTGATCGAGGACGATTGCGAGAGCCTCGACGGCGACGCGGAGATCACCTACGGACAGGTCCGGCCCGAGCTCCAGCCGCGCATCGTGTCGATCGTCGTGCCCGAGTTCGGGGGCATCGACGAGCTGCCCGACTCGCCCGGGGCGCTGCTCGCCCTCGGGAGGGAGCGGAGAAGCCGCAGGCGCGCTGCGGCGTCTCCCCGATGGGCGCGAGAGCTCGCGCACAGACACTGAGGGCACGATGTGGGCGATCCGCAAGCTGCGCGCCGAGCCGGGCCTCGTGCTCGACGAGGTGCCCGTGCCGCGCATCGGCGACGACGACGTGCTCGTCAAGGTCGAGGCGGCGAGCCTGTGCGGGACCGACCTCCACATCTTCCACTGGGACGAGTGGGCGCGGCACCGGATCCGCCCGCCGCTGACCCTCGGCCACGAGTTCGCCGGCACCGTGGTGACCGTCGGACGGAACGTCCGGCACACCGCGCCGGGGGACTACGTCTCGGCCGAGAGCCACGTCACGTGCGGGATGTGCTTCGAGTGCCGCACCGGGCAAGCGCACATGTGCGAGCGGACGCAGATCCTCGGCGTCGACCGTGACGGTGCCTTCGCGGAGTACGTCGCGGTTCCGGAGTCGGTGATCTGGCTCAACGACCGGACGAAGCTTCCGCCCGAGATCGCGACGCTGCAGGAGCCGTTCGGGAACGCGGTCTTCGCCACCGGCCTGCACGACCTCGCCGGCCGCACCGTGGCCGTTCTCGGCTGCGGCCCCGTCGGGCTCTTCAGCATCGCGGTCGCCCGAGCCTCGGGCGCCGGCCGCGTGCTCGCCTCGGACCGAATCCCGTTCCGCACCGACCTGGCCCGGAAGATGGGCGTCTCCGACGTCGTGGACGTCGACGCGGTCGAGGACGTTCCCGGCTGGTTCCTCGAGCGCAACGAGGGTGAGCACCTCGACGTCGTCCTCGAGATGTCCGGGGCGCCGAGCGCGATCGACCAGGCGTTCCGGATCGTCCGGAACGGCGGCCACGTCGTCCTGTTCGGGATCCCGGCCCGCCCGGTCGAGCTGGACATCGCCGAGTCCCTGATCTTCAAGAACCTCTCCGTGACCGCCGTGAACGGACGGCGGATCTTCGAGACCTGGTACAAGACCCGCTGGCTGCTCGAACACGGAGTCGTCGACCTGGAGCCGCTGATCACACACCGCTGCGCCCTCTCCGACTTCGACCGCGCGCTCGGCGAGCTGGACGCGGGCCTCGCGTGCAAGGTCGTCTTCTTCCCGGGCCGGGGAGCCGAGGCCGCGGCCGAGGCGGAGCCGGCGGAGAGGCGGGAGCCCGCCGCGCAGGTTCGCGAGCTCGCGCCCTGGGCGCACCGGTGAACGAGCGCCTCCGCGAGGAGCTCGCTGCCGAGCTCGACGGTCTGCGGGAAGCCCGGACGTACAAGCGGTTCCTGACGCTGGAATCCCCGCAGGCGCCGGTCGTCCGGATGGAGGGCCGCGGCGAGGTGATCGTGCTCTCGTCGAACAACTACCTCGGCCTCGCGGCGCATCCGGAGGTCGTCCAGGCTGCGAAGGACGGGCTGGAGCGGTACGGCAACGGCACGGCCTCCGTCCGCTTCATCTGCGGGACCTTCGCGCCGCACCACGAGCTCGAGGCCGAGCTCGCCGACTTCGTCGGGGCCGAGGCCGCTCTCACCTACGCCTCGTGCTGGAACGCGAACGAGGCCGTGATCCCGACTCTGACCGACGAGCGGACCGTGCTGATCTCCGACGAGCTGAACCACGCGAGCATCGTCGACGCGATGCGGCTCGCGAAGCCCGCCCGCAAGGTGATCTACCGCCACTCGGACCTGGACGACCTTCGTGACACGCTCGCCGGCTGCGACGCGGGGCAGCGCAAGCTCGTCGTCACCGACGGCGTCTTCAGCATGGAAGGAGACCTCGCCCGCCTGCCGGACATCGTCGAGCTCGCGCGGGCGCACGACGCGGTCGTCCTGGTCGACGACTCGCACGGGACGGGCGTGATGGGGGAGTCGGGCCGCGGGGTCGCCGAGCACTACGGCCTCCTCGGCGAGATCGACGTGATCACGAGCACGCTCGGCAAGGCGCTCGGCGGCGCGGCGGGCGGCTTCGTGGCCTCGAGCAGCGAGGTCGTCGACGTGCTGGCGCAACGCTCCCGCCCACAGCTCTTCTCGAACGCGATCCCGCCCTCGGTCGCCTGCGGAGCGCTCCGGGCCGTGCAGGTCCTCCGGGACCAGCCCGAGCTCGTCCGGCGCCTGCACGAGAACACGAGCAGCTTCCGCGAGCGCCTGCGCGGGGCGGGCTTCCGGCCGCTCGACGGCGAGGCCGCGATCGTGCCGATCATCATCGGCGAGACCGCGGCCGCGATGGCCTTCAGCGAGCGGCTGCTCGACGAGGGCGTCTTCGTGACCGGCTTCGGCTATCCCGTCGTCCCGGAGGGAACGGCGCGGGTCCGGGTCCAGATGTCGGCGGCGGCGACCGAGGAGCACCTCGACCGGGCGCTCGCCGCGTTCGAGACCGTCGGCCGCAGCGCCGGCCTGCTCGCAGCCTAGGGAGGGCCGGCGGCGGGCGCCTGGCGGCTGAGGCCGCGTGGTCGCCGTCGAGCCGGCGGCCCGTGGGAGACGCACGTCTGCTGGACGCGACTCCGCAACTCGCCCGGGACGCCCTAGGCCGGCAGCTGCTCCCGCTCGAATGCCGGGAACGGCGCGAGCGGCCGGAAGCGGGCCTGGAAGAAGCGCAGGTACTCGGGCTCGTACACGAGCTCGAGTCCCGGGACGTCGTCCGCGGCGTCGAGGACGCGCGCGACCGTGTCCGCGACGTAGGCGAGATGCTCGCCCGTGTAGACACGCCGCGGGAGCGTGAGCCGGACGAGCTCGAGCCCGTCGTACGGCTCGTGGCCGTGCTGGCCCGAGACGATCCCGCGCTCCATCGTCCGCACGCCGCCGGCGAGGTAGATCGCCGCGGCGAGGGTCTGCGCGGGGAACTCCTGCTGCAGGAGGTCCGGCAGGAAGCGCTTCGCGTCCACGAAGACTCCGTGTGCGCCCACCGGCACGACGATCGGGACGCCCGCCTCCTCGAGCAGCTCCCCGAGGTACGCCGCCTGGCCGACGACGTGGCGCACCATCGGCTCCTGCGCCGACTCGAAGATCCCCTGCGCGAGCGCCTCCATGTCGTGCCCCGCGATCCCGCCGTAGTGGGGGAACCCCTCGTAGACCACGACCAGCTCGCGCGCCCGCTCGGCGAGCCCGTCGTCGTTCAGCGCGAGCACGCCGCCGATCGGCACGAAGTGATCCTTCTTCGAGGAGAAGACGGCGCCGTCGCTGAGGTCGGCGATCGCGCGGATGATCGCGGCGAGCGGCCGCTCCGACCAGCCCGGCTCGCGGTCCTTGACGAAGACCGCGTTCTCCGAGATCCGGGTGGCGTCGAGGATGAGCGGGACGCCGCTCCGGCGCGTGAGCTCGCGCACCGCGGCCAGGTTCTCCATCGAGAACGGCTGGCCGCCGGCCATATTCACGCACGCCTCCTGGCGCACGAAGGCGATGCCCTCGGGGCCGTATGCCCGGAGCACCGCCTCGAGGGCGGCGAGGTCGATGTCTCCCTTGAACGGGTTGCGCGAGGTCGGGTCACTCGCCTCCGCGCAGGAGACGTCGACCCAGATCCCGTCCAGGAGCTCGACGTGCGCGCGGGAGGTCGTGAAGTAGAGGTTCGAGGGCACCCGCTGGCCGGGCCGAACGAGCAGGCGCGAGAGCAGGTGCTCGGCGCCGCGGCCCTGGTGCGTCGGGATCACGTGCCGGTAGCCGTAGACGTCGCGCACCGCCCGCTCGAGCCGGAAGAAGCTGCGGGAACCGGCGTAGGCCTCGTCGCCCAGCTCCATGGCGGCCCGCTGCTCCTGCGAGAGGGCGGAGGTTCCGCTGTCGGTCAGGAGATCGATGAAGACGTCGTCCGACCGGAGGAGAAACGTGTTGTACCCGGCTTCGGCGAGCGCGGCTTCCCGTCGCTCGGCCGGAGGTAGGGCGATCGGCTCCACCACCTTGATCTTGAACGGAGGAACCACATCCTCAGGATCTCCTGCGATCCCACGCCGGTGCATCGGGCCGTGCGCCGATTCTCCTGTGGACAACTACGGACGCGCCGCCCGATGATGGGCGCCGATGGAGCTCTGGATCGCGGTCTCCTTCGCCCTCGCGTTCGCGCTCACGAACGGACTCCACGACGCGGCGAACGCGATCGCCACGCTCGTCGCGACCCGAGGCGCGGGGCCGGCGCCGGCCGTCGCCCTCTCGCTCGTGTTCACGATGCTCGGCGCGCTGCTCGTCGGCTCCGCCGTCGCCGACACGATCGCCGGGATCGAGACGCTCGGAAGCGACGACGCGATCGCCGTGATCGGGTCCGGGGCGCTCGCCGCCGTCCTCTGGAACCTGTTGACCTGGTGGCGCGGGCTGCCCTCGAGCTCGGGCCATGCGCTCGTCGGCGGGCTCGTGGGCGCGGCGCTCGCCGCGGACGGGGTCGACGCGGTGCGCTGGGGCGGTCTCGACGGCTGGAAGCCGGTGGGCGTCTTCGGCGTGCTGATCGCGCTCGCCGTCTCCCCGGTGGTCGGGCTCGCCCTCGGGTTCGGCGCGATCCGCCTCGGCCGGCTCGCCCTTCGGCGGGCGACGAGACGCGTCCGGCGGCCGATCCAGGGAGCGCAGTGGGCGATGTCTGCCGCCCTCTCGTTCGGCGTGGGGGCGAACGACGCGCAGAAGGCGATGGGCGTCGTCGCCGCGCTGCTCGTCGCCGACGGCCGGCTCGACACGTTCGACGTACCCCTCTGGGCCATGCTCGCGTGCGGTGCGGCGCTCACCGTCGGGACTGCGACGGGCGGCTGGCGGATCGTCCGTACGATCGGCCGGCGCATCTTCCGGCTCGCGCCGCTGGACGGGCTCTCGAGCCAGGCGGCGTCCGCCGCCGTGATCCTCGGCTCCTCCTACGCCGGAGCCCCGATCTCGACGACGCACGTGGTCGCCTCGTCCGTCGTGGGCGTCGGCGGCGGCCGGCGCCGGTGGGGCCACGTCCGCTGGGTGGTGGTCCGGGCGATGTCCTTCGCCTGGGTGCTGACGCTTCCCGTGACGGCAGTGCTCGCGGCGGCTACGTTCCTGATCTGGACGGAGATCCTGTGACCCCCGGCCGGCGCTGGTTCCTCCCGGCGACGCCCGACGTGCTCGGGATGCTGGGCGGCCAGACGGCGATCACGATCGACGGGATGGACGCGCTCGTCGCGTGGGCGCGGGGAGATCGGGCGGCGGCGGGCCGCCTCCGGGAGTGCGAGCACCGGGCGGACGACCACAAGCGCGAGCTCCGGGCCGCCTTGACGGTCGCCTTCACGACTCCCCTCGAGCCCGAGGATCTCTTCGAGCTCTCGCGCGGCCTCGACCGGGTCCTGAACGGGGCGAAGAACGCGGTTCGCGAGGCCGAGGTGATGGAGACCGTGCCGGACGCGGCAATCGCGGAGATGGCCGCCGAGCTGGCGGACGGAACGCGTGAGCTCGCCCGCGCGATCGCCGCGCTCGGCCGCGGTGACGTCGACGAGACGACCAGGCTCGCGAGCGACGCCGCGAAGAGCCAGAGCCGGCTCGAGAAGGTCTATCGAGAGGCCATGTCCGCGCTGATCACGGCCGACGACCTCCGCGAGGTCGCGGCCAAGCGGGAGCTCTACCGTCGGCTGGCGCGCGCGAGCGACGACCTGCGCGAGGTCGCCGAGCGGGTCTGGTACTCGGTGCTCAAGCAGCGCTAGGAGCGCTGGCTCACGAGCTCGTCGCCGTAGTGCGGCTGCAGCTGGCGGTAGATCGTGAGGCCCGGCGCCGCCCGCTGGTTCGTGTACGGGTACTCGACCAGGCCGCCGGGGCGGCGGTCGCCCACGGCGCGCCGCTCGTTCTCGATCGCATGCTCGACGCAGATCGTCGGGCAAGCGTCGTCCGGCTCGAACACGATCGCGCCCTCGGCGACGTCGAAGTCGTAGTGGACGGCCTCGTACGCCGCGAGGTTCGGGCAGCCCTCGACCGCGCAGCGGTGCGTCTCAACCCACATCGCTCACCTCCGTTCGTCACTTCGAGCGTCGCGCGCTCGGCCGCCGGCGGCATCGGGGCCGACCCTGAACCCATGTGGGAGAAAGCCGCGCCCTACTCCTCGGCGACCGAGATCACCGCCGCACCCTGGATCTCGCCCGCGCGCAGGCGATCGAGCGCCAGGTTCGCGTCGTCGAGCGGAAAGGCCTCCACGTGCGTGCGCACCGGCACGCGGGGGGCGAGCTGGAGGAACTCCTCGCCGTCCTGCCGCGTGAGGTTCGCGACCGACCTGAGCGACCGCTCGCCCCAGAGGAGCTCGTACGGAAATGCCGGGATGTCGCTCATGTGGATTCCGGCGCAGACGACGGCCCCGCCCTTCGCGAGCGCGCGCAGGGCGACCGGCACGAGGTCGCCGACGGGGGCGAAGACGATCGCCGCGTCGAGCGGTTCCGGCGGCCGGTCCTCGGAGGCGCCCGCCCACTCCGCGCCCAGCGAGCGGGCGAACTCCTGGCCGGCCCAGTCGCCGGCGCGGGTGAAGGCGAACACCCGGCGGGCCTGCCAGACGGCGACCTGGGCGATCACGTGGGCGGCCGCCCCGAATCCGTAGAGCCCGAGCCGTTCCGCGTCGCCGGTCATCCGGAGCGCGCGGTACCCGATCAACCCCCCGCACAGGAGCGGCGCCGCCTTCAGCGCCGGGTAGTCCTCCGGCAGGCGGAAGCAGAACCGGGCGTCCGCCACCGCCGCCTCGGCGAAGCCGCCGTCGAGGTCGTAGCCGGTGAAGCGTGCGCGGTCGCAGAGGTTCTCCCGCCCGCTGCGGCAGTACCCGCACTCGCCGCAGGTCCAGCCGAGCCAGGGGATCCCGACGCGGTCGCCGAGCTCGTGCTGGTGGTCGCCCGAGCCGAGCTCGTCGACGACGCCGACGATCTGGTGCCCGAGGACGAGCGGGAGCTTCGGCTCCCGCAGCTCGCCGTCGACGATGTGGAGGTCGGTGCGGCAGACCCCGCACGCGAGTACGCGGACGCGGAGCTGTCCCTCGGCCGGCTCGGCGAGCGGAAGCTCCTCCGCGGCGAGCCGCTCGCCGGCGCGGTGCAACACCATCGCCTTCACGCCGCCATCCTCGAACAGGGATTCTCCCGCGTCCGTTCCGGGCCGACGCGGATGCGGGTGAGAGCCGCGGGGAGCATGCTCGGAGGCGAAGGAGGTACCGAGACATGTCTACTCACGCACTCCCGCGCGTGGCCCGTCCGTCGGCGCGGCGATTCGCCGCGTCCCCGGCCGCAGCGCAGACGCTCTGGCTCGGCGGAGGCCTGCTTGTCGGGTTCCTCGTGCCGTTCGTCTTCGCCGACACCCTCGAGCTCCAGCGCGACCTCTACTACGGCATCTACATCGCCGCCGTCGTCGGCTTCGTCGCCCTGTGGGCGCGGACCACCGGCCTGTCGCTGCGCGCCGCAGCCTCGAGGCGCCTGCCGTGGGCGGTGGCGCTTGGTGTCGCGTTTGGCGCCGTGCTCGCCGTGATGGTCTGGCGGACCGAGGACGCGACGCCCCGTCCCGACGGTCTCGAGTTCGTCGCCGCCGTCGTCTGGCGCGGCCTCGTCTACGGCATGGCCGACGGCCTGCTGCTCTCGGCGTTCCCGATCCTGGCGGTGTTCGCGGCCTTCGCCGGAACCCGGCTCCGCCGGAGCAGGACCGGCACGGTGCTAGTGGCACTGGTCGCCATGGCCGCGTCGCTGGCGATGACGGCCGTGTACCACGCGGGCTACAGCGAGTTCCGGGGCGAGAAGCTCGCGAAGCCGATGACCGGTGACGTCATCTGGAGCGCACCGACACTCCTGACGCTGAACCCGGTCGGCGCACCGATCGCGCACGCGGCGATGCACACCGCCGCCGTCGCCCACAGCTACGAGACGGACACGTTCCTGCCGCCGCACCCGGCGGGCTAGCACCAGACGCTCGCGCGGTTCGAGCCGGACGCCTGCGGCGTCCGGCTCGAGGGACTGTCCCTCGGGCCCGGCGGTTCGGGACCTGGTGTTCGTTCCGCTGGGGTGCCGGTTTCGTGCCGGAACGTTCAACGGTTCAGGAGCGCGATCTCGCACCGGCTACGTTCGGGACGTGTCGCGCCGTCCCCGGCAGGTCTCGGGGAGACGGCACGGGTGAAGAGCAGGCGGTCCCTGCCGCTCGGTCCGGGGGCGGTCAGCCCTCGACCTCGACGCTCTCCAGCCGGACGCCGGCGGCGTCGGGGTGCGTGATCTCGTCGGACAGCTCGACCTCGACCTCGGCGCCCTCCGCGACCGTCCCGGCGGATGCGCGCTCGAAGTGCTCGCGGAAGTGGCCCGGGGTGAAGTGGGAGAGCGCGCCGCACCAGACGCGAACCGCGGTCACCTTCGACGCGCCGTCCTCCGCGGCCACCTGCTCGATCTGCCGCATCAGCCCGTCCATCAGCGCCTGCTCGTGCACTACGCCAGCTCATCCAGGAGCCGATCAACCGCTTCGTCCACGGCGGCCGCGACGGACGGGGTCAGCTCCGCGCCCGCCGTGATGCTCTCCGCCTCGATCCCGTAGAGCACGAGCCGCGCCGGCAGCCTGCCGAGGGCCCGCGCCAGCTCGATCGCCTCGCCGACCCCCAGCGTGTGCGTGGACGCAGCCGACAGCGTCGCGGGCAGCGGCCCCGTCGAGGCGTCGATCCGGTGCACCATCCCGGGCGGCGACCCCGAGCGCACCGCGTCGACGACGAAGACCTCCTCCGCACCGTTCCAGGCTTCCACGAGCGAGACGGGCTCGCCCTCGAGCTCCCGCACCTCGACGCCGGGGGGGAC
>DASTWB010000179.1:0-2528 GCA_035758725.1 Gaiellaceae bacterium | reverse complement strand
GCGTCCGGAGCGCGTTCGTCGTCAGGATCCACACCTCGATGAAGTGCGCGAAGTCGCGGTACTCGTACAGCCGCGAGAGGCCCTCGACGGTGTCGGCCGGAAGCGCGTAGTCGTTTCGTCGCGCGACCTCGAGGAGCGTCTCCGGCCGCACGGTCCCCTCGAGGTGGACGTGCAGCTCGATCTTCGGAGCGGTCTTCAGATCACTCGGGCGCGAGCCGCGCCTCCCCGGGGTGCCACCGCCGTTCCATGATCACCGAGAGCCAGATCGAGAGCTCGAAGAGGACGAGCAGCGGCACCGTCTCCAGCGCCAGCGAGACGGGGTCGACCGTCGGGAGCAGGATTGCGAGGGCGAGCAGGATGACGATCCCGATCCTCCGGTTCGCGCGGAGCTGGGCAGAGGTGAGCACACCGAGCCGCACGAGCGCCAGCACGAAGATCGGCAGCTGGAAGACGAGCCCGGTCGCGAAGATCATCAGCGCTACAAAGGAGAGGAAGTAGCTCGCGCGGACCTGCGTCTGGTACAGCTCCTCGTCGTAGTTCGTGAGGAAGTCGAGCGCGCGCGGCAGGAGCACGAAGTACGCGAAGGCCATGCCGCCGGCGAAGAGCAGGGTCGCGAGGGCGACGAACCGCGCGACGATCCGCTGGCTGTGCTCCCGCACGGCGGGCGCGAAGAAGCTCCACGCCTGCCAGACGACGACCGGAAACATGAGCGCGAGCGATGCGTAGAAGCTGACCTTGAGCGCCGTTGTGAACGGTTCGGCAACACCGAGCGTGACGATCACGGTGTCGTCCGGCGCGAGCCGGATCAGGGCCTCGATCAGCTGGTCGTGGAAGATGTAGGCCACCGGGAAGGCGACGACGAGCGCGGCGATGCAGACGATCAGGCGCGATCGGAGCTCCTCGAGGTGCTCGACGAGCGTGGCCTCCTCGCCGTACGAGAGACGACGGGGCAGGCGGCGCAAGGGTCGCTAGGAGACCGAGTCGCGCTCGCGCGTGGGCGAGGCGACGCGCTCCTCGTCCTCCGGCGCCTGCGGCAGCCGCGGCGGCTCCTCGTCCTTGCCGCTGACCGCGTCCTTGAACTCGCGCATGCCCTTCCCGACCGACCGGCCGATCTCGGGGACGCGCTTGGCGCCGAAGAGGAGCAGCACGACGATCAGAAGGATGATCAGCTCCGTAGGCCCGATGCCGAACGGCATAAACGCACGATAGCAGCGGGTTCGGGGATGCTCCCCGGCGGGAGGGCCGTTGGTACCATGAGGTTCGAGGCGGGCGCGAAGCCCGCCACATTTGCGAAAGGAACGAGTGGCGCTACTGGAGCTGAAGAACCTGCACGTCTCGCTCGAGGACGGGACGGAGATCGTGAAGGGCGTCGACCTGCAGGTCGACACCGACCAGATCCACGCGGTCATGGGCCCGAACGGCTCGGGAAAGTCGACGCTCGCGTACGCGCTGATGGGGCACCCCGCCTACGAGATCACCGAGGGGCAGATCCTCTTCGGCGGCGAGGACGTCACCGAGCTGGCGGCGGACGAGCGCGCGCAACGGGGCCTCTTCCTCGCGTTCCAGTACCCGCAGGCGATCCCGGGCGTCACCGTCACGAGCTTCCTCCGCTCTGCGATCAACGCGATCCGCAAGGCGCGCAAGGGTGAAGACGACCCGGTTCCGATCCCCGAGTTCCGCAAGGAGATGATGGAGGTGATGGAGCGGCTCCGCATCCCGCGCGAGCTCGCCCAGCGCTACATCAACGACGGCTTCTCCGGCGGCGAGAAGAAGCGGGTCGAGATCCTGCAGATGGCGATGCTGAAGCCGCGGATCGCGGTGCTCGACGAGACCGACTCGGGGCTCGACATCGACGCCCTGCGCATCGTCGCCGGCGGCGTACGGGAGCTCGTCGGCCCCGAGATGGGGGCGCTCGTGATCACGCACTACCAGCGGATCCTCAGCTACATCGACCCCGATTTCGTGCACGTCTTCGTGGACGGGCGGATCGTCGCCGAGGGCGGCCCCGAGCTGGCGCATACACTTGAAGCGGAAGGGTACGAAGCATTCATGCCCGAGAAGGTGGAGAGCTAGATGGCGGTCACCGAGCAGGAGAACCAGGTCGTCGCCGAGATCGGCAGCGACTACAAGTTCGGCTTCCACAGCCCCGATGCAGCCGAGGACTACTTCTTCAAGTCCGGCCGGGGCCTCTCGCCCGAGCTCGTCGCGGCCATCTCCGAGCACAAAGACGAGCCGCAGTGGATGCGCGACTACCGGCTCAGGTCGCTCGAGTACTTCCTGGCGCGCCCGCTGCCGGACTGGGGCGGCAACGTCTCCGAGATCGACTTCGACAACATCTTCTATTACATCCGGCCGACCGAGAAGCAGGCCACGTCCTGGGAAGACCTCCCGCCGGACATCAAGAACACCTGGGACCGGCTCGGGATCCCCGAGGCCGAGCGGAAGTTCCTCGCCGGCGTCGGCGCCCAGTACGAGAGCGAGGTCGTCTACCACAAGCTCAAGGAGGACCTCGAGAAGCAGGGCGTCCT
>DASTWB010000174.1:0-5522 GCA_035758725.1 Gaiellaceae bacterium | reverse complement strand
GCCGGCGGCCGATCCGTACGGCAGGGAGCGGACGGGTGCCGTGCTCACTGCGACCGTGAACCGGCACGACTTCGGCGTCAGCTGGAACGCCGCGGTGCCGGGCGGCGACATGGCGCTCGCCGACGACGTGACGATCAACGCCGAGCTCTTCTTCACCAAGGCGGAATAGGCTCCGGGGAGTGAAGATCCTGGGCGTCTCCGGCAGCCTGCGCCGGGACTCGTACAACACGCGCCTTCTGGAAGCGGCCGCCGAGTTGCTTCCGGAAGGCGTTGAGTTCGAGCTCCTCCACGGCCTGAAAGCGGTGCCCCCCTACGACGAGGACGACGACGTCGAGCCGGCGCCCGAGGCGGTCGCGCGGCTGCGCAGCGCCTTCGCCGCCGCCGACGCCGTCCTGTTCGCGACGCCCGAGTACAACTCGTCCATCCCCGGCGTATTGAAGAACGCGATCGACTGGGCGTCGAGGCCGCTGATGACGAACCCGCTCCGCTTCAAGCCGGTCGCTGTGGCGGGCGCCTCCACCGGCGCCTTCGGGGCTGTCTGGGCGCAGGACGAGCTCCGGAAGGTCCTCGGCGCGCTCGGCGCGCGGGTGATCGAGGGCGCGGTGCCGGTGGGCCATGCGCCGACGCGTTTCGACGAGTCGGGGAAGCTGACGGACGAGGAGATCGGCGGCCAGCTCGCCGAGCTCGCGCAGAGCCTTGTCGACGCGGTCGAGGAGCGGCGCGCGAGCGCGTCGCCCGAGGCGGCCGTCGCGCCGGCAGTCTAGATATCGCATCCTTTATCAGTAGAGTTTCGGGATGCCGAGGCGCCTCTTCCGGCTGATCTGGGGCGACGACGTCGAGCGGTCTCTGCGGCCGCTCCTGATCGTGGGTTTCGCGGGCTCGCTGGCCGGATCGGCCTGCTGGACGTTCGTCGGGATCTGGGCGATCGACCAGCTCGACGCCTCCTCCGCGCAGCTCGGCCTCTACTTCGTCGTCGCCGCTGCGCTCTCGGCCAGCGCGGGCTACCTCGGCGGCAACGTCTCCGACCACCTCGGGAGACGGCCCGTGATCCTCGCCGGGTGGGCGCTGACGGCGCTGGTCCCGGTCACCTGGGTCTTCGTGGACGACTTCAAGCGGGCGATCCCGCTGCTCCTGCTCGTCTCGTGCTTCGCGCCGGTGGCGATGGCGGCGACGCAGGCGCTCGTCGCCGACGTCGTCTCGCCGGAGCGCCACGAGCACTCGTACGCGTCGCTGCGCGTGGCGAACAACCTCGGGGTCACGCTCGGCCCGCCGATCGGCGGCGCGCTGCTCATCACCGGCAACTACGACGTCCTCTGGGTCGGCGTCGCCGTGCTCGGGATGCTCACCACGTTCCTCGCCTGGCGGCTGATCCCGCTCCGCGGCGCCTACACCCCCGAGGAGCCTCCGGGGCGCGGCTCGTTCGGGGTGATCCGGCGGGACCGGGCGTTCCTGCTCTTCCTCGTCTCGCTCGTCCTCGCGCACCTCGTGTACTTCGCCTTCGAGGTCGTGCTCCCGATCTCCGCCGTCGACTCCCACGGGTTGAGCCCAGCCGCCTGGGGGTTCCTCGTGATCATCAACCCGGCGCTCGTGACGATCTTCCAGCTGCGGCTGACGCGCCGGGTGGAGCGCTTCCCGGCGGCGCCGAAGCTCGCTCTCGCGATGCTGCTGATGGGGTGGCCGTTCCTGCTGCTCTCGATCGACGCGTCGATTCCGGTCATGGCGGTCGTGATCCTGATCTTCGTGCTCGGCGAGATGCTCTGGATCCCGACGTCGCAGGCGATCGTCGCCGGGCTGGCGCCGGCCGACGTCCGCGGCGCGTACATGGGAGCGTCGGCGAGCACCTCGTCGGCCGGGTTCGCGCTCGGCCCGTTCTTCGGCCTTCAGATCCGCGGCGAGTTCGGCGACACCGCCATGTGGGGGTTCTTCGCGTCCGTCTCGGTCGTCGCCGCCATGCTCGGCGTCGTCGCCTGCCGCTACGCGTTCGGGATCCGGAAGACGCGCCTAGCCGCCGCGTAGCTCCCGGGCGAACGAGCCGCCGCCGATCACGCGCTCGGCGTCCGGTCCTGCCCGCTCGCGCAGCCCGCGGTCGGACGTCACGAGCCAGTACGGGCCGTCGGCCGCTGCAGCCTCGCGGGCGATCAGGTCGTCGGCGATCTCGTCCGGCCCCTCGAAGACCACCTTCGCGTCGACCCCTTCGCGTTCGGCCCAGCGCTGCACCAGCTCGGCCAGTTCGTCGCGCGGGATGTTCGGCCACAGCGATCGCCGGACGTTCTCGGCGTCGACGAAGACCGTCGTCCTAGGCAGCTCGGAGCGCCTCGATCTCTCGGTTGACGGCGAGGCGCTCGAGCGCCCCGGCCTCGAGCTGGCGGACGCGCTCCCGGGTGACGCCGAGCCGGCGGCCGATCTCCTCCAGCGACTGCGGCTGGCCCTCACCGTTCATGCCGTAGCGGAGCTTGAGGACCTCCTGCTCGCGCTCGGGCAGCTTCTCCACGGCGCGGCGGAGGACGTCCTGCTCGAGGCTGACCGCGATCAGCTCCTCCGGCGGCGCCTCCTCACCCGCGAAGAGATCGCCGTACGACGCCTCGCCCTCTCCGACCGGCTTGTCCAGGCTGGTGACCGCGCGTGCCGCCTCCCGGACCTCCCGCACCTGCTTGAGCGGCAGCTTCGTCGCCTTCGAGATCTCCTCCTCCGTCGGCGCGCGCTCGAGCTTTGCCATCAGCTCGCGCTCGGCGCGGGCGATCTTCCGCTCCCGGTCGACGATGTGCACCGGGATCCGGATCTCGCGAGCCTTGTTCGCGACGCCGCGCTGGACGGCCTGGCGGATCCACCAGGTCGCGTACGTGGAGAACTTGAACCCGCGCCGCCAGTCGAACTTCTCGACGGCACGGATCAGCCCGATGATGCCCTCCTGGATCAGGTCGAGGAGCGAGAGGCCGTGGCCCTGGTACTTCTTGGCGATCGAGACGACCAGCCGGAGGTTCGAGTTGATCATCAGATCCTTGGCCTCGCGGTCACCGCGCTCGATCCGCTTCGCGAGCTCCACCTCCTCCTCGGCGGTCAGGAGCTTGTAGCGGCCGACTTCGTTCAGGAACAGCTGGAGGGCGTCGGTCGTCGACGCGGCGAGATCGCCGTTCACGTACGTGGGCTCGTTCGTCACGCGGCCGCAGTCGTCGCTCAGCTCGATCCCACGCTCCTGGATGTCCTGGAGGAGGCGCTCGACGTCCTCGTCGTCGAGCTCCGCCTGCTCGATCGCGCGGGAGACCTCCGAGAGCTCGAGGCAGCCCTCGCGCTCTCCCAGCTCCATCAGCGCCGTGACGTGCTCGTCGGCCATCTGCTCCACGAGTGTTTACCACCTGGCCCGAAAACGCGCGAGCCCGTAATGTCCCCGCCCCTTGGTCGCCGTCAAACAGGAAGCGAAGGACGCCGCGCAGGGACCGGTCGGGCGCGGACTCGCGCGTTGGGGACTGGTCGCGAAGGGGTCGCTCTACCTCCTCGTCGGCGTGATGGCGGCCGATGTCGCGATCGGCGGGAGCAACCGGCTCCAGGATCGAGGCGGCGCGATCGCGACGCTCGCGGACAACTGGTACGGCAAGGCGCTCGTCCTCGGGCTCGCGATCGGACTCGCGGGCTACGCAGCGTGGAGGTTTGCCGAGGGCGTGCTCGGACGTCCGCTCGAGGGCGGCGAGAAGGAGGGGTGGCCGAAGCGCATCGGGTTCTTCGCGCGCGGCGCGTGGTACCTCGGCCTGTGCGGGATCGCGCTGGCGGCGCTTGCGGGCGCCGACGAGTCGAGCGGCTCCCGCGAGGAGGACCGGTACACGGCCCGCGTTCTCGACTTCCCGCTGGGGCGGTGGATCGTCGCCGCCGTCGGCCTCGGGATCCTCGGCGCCGGAGCGTTCAACGTCTGGCGCGGGGTCACCAGGCGATTCCGCAAGAACCTGAAGCTCCGGAAGATGAGCGACCTCGAGGACAAGGCGTTCACGGCGGTCGGCGTCGCCGGCCACCTCGCCCGCGGCGTCGTCTTCGGGCTGATGGGCTTCTTCCTCGTTCGGGCGGCGTGGCAGTACGACCCGAAGGAGGCGGTCGGCCTCGACGGCGCCCTGTCCAAGGTCGTGCGGGCCGACTACGGGGACACGCTGCTCGGCATCGTCGCCACCGGCCTGATCGCCTACGGGCTCTACTGCTACGTGGAGGCGCGGTACAGGGAGGTCTGACGGCGCGCCCTCAGCCGGAGGCGGAGGTGCAGCAGGACCACGCAGAGCGCGACCCAGGCGAGGCCGATGCTGTACCCGGCGATCACGTCGGAGAGGAAGTGCACGCCGAGGTAGAGACGGCTGAACCCGATCAGGAGGATGAGGATCGCCGCGGAGGCGAGGGCCGCGATCTGCGCCCGCCTCGTCGCGGCGTGGCGGGCAAGGATGTACCCGAGCGTCCCGTACACGGCCAGCGAGACGCACGCGTGGCCGCTCGGAAACGAATAGGTGCTTTCGGACGAGAGCGGATCGGGGAAGAACGGCCGCTCGCGCCGGAAGCCGAGCTTCAGCCCGAGGGTGATGACCTCCGCGCCGACGAACGCCAGCAGCAGGAGCTGCAGCTCCGCGATCCGGTGCCTGCGCCAGAGCAGCGCCGCCGCCGCGACGGTGACCGCCAGCAGGACGGGGAAGTTGCCGATGAGCGTGACGTTCTCGAAGAACCTGGTCCAGCCGGGCGTCGCGTGCTCGTGGAGCCAGCTCGCGACCCGGTCGTCGAGCTTCGTGTCGCCCTCGGCGAGGTCCTCGGCCATCCAGCCGAAGATCCAGGCGCCCGCGGTCAGCAGCACGAGCCCGGCGAGGAGCTCGAGGCCGACGAGGTTGATCAGGCGGGCGACTCGGGTGGCCACCGGGCCATTGTTACCCTGACTCGCCATGCGCTCGGTGATCGTCAGTGCGGTTCGGACGCCCTTCGGGAGGCTCGGCGGAGGCTTGAAGGACCTCGAGGCGACCGAGCTCGGATCCGTCGTCATCCGCAACGCGCTCGACCGCATCGGCCTCGAGGCCGGCGAGGTCGAATACGTGGTCATGGGGCAGGTGCTCCAGGGCGGCGCGGGCCAGGCGCCCGCGCGCCAGGCGGCGATCGGCGCCGGCCTGCCGATCGAGGTCCCGGCGGACACGATCAACAAGGTCTGTGCCTCCTCGATCCGGGCGGTCGAGATCGCCGACCTGATGATCCGGGCGGGCGGCCACCAGGTCGTCGTCGCCGGCGGGATGGAGTCGATGTCGAACGCGCCCTACGCGCTCAAGAAGGCGCGCTTCGGATACCGGCTCGGCGACGGGACGCTCATCGACCTCATGACCCACGACGGCCTGACGTCGACCTTCGACCAGAAGCACATGGTCGAGCAGGCGTCCTTCGTATCGCGCGAGCTCGGGATCTCCCGCGAGGACCAGGACCGATGGGCGTTGCGCTCGCACGAGCGCGCGGTGCACGCCATGGACAACCACCTCTTCGACGATGAGCTCGTCCCCGTCGGAGAAGTGGCTCTCGAC
>DASTWB010000150.1:0-16006 GCA_035758725.1 Gaiellaceae bacterium | reverse complement strand
CGAGACACCGGCGAACCGATACAGGTCGAGATGCGACACCTCCACCCGTCCCTTGTAGCGGTGGCCGATCGTGTACGTCGGGCTCGTCACCGGCCCCTCCACGCCGAGCGCGCGACAAGCCCCGCGGACGAGCGTCGTCTTGCCGGTTCCGAGCTCACCGGAGACGGTGACGATCGAGCCGGGGGACAGGCCCTCAGCGAGACGCGCGCCGATCGCCTCGGTCTCCTCGGGGGACGAGGACTCCATCTCCACGCCGTGAGCGTAAAGCTACGCCGGCGCGGCGCTTCGCCGAGGTCGGCGGCGGGCCGGTGGCTGCCGGTCGGGCCGCCACGTGGGTGCTCGCCGCTAGAAGAGCCCCAGCTGCACGGCCGGCTGCGGCGCCGCGAGCACCGGTTGGGGCTCGAGCTCGGGGATCTCCTCGCGGCCCATGAGCTCCGGGATCCGCCGGAAGTCTTCCTGGAGAACGTTGAGCATCGCCGGCGTGTAGAGCGCCGCGGCCGGGTGGTAAAGCGGGTAGAGAAGCACCCGGTTGCCGCCGAGCGTGACCGCCTGCTCCTGCCCGTGAACGCGCGTGATGCCGGTGGGCTTCCCCGAGAGCAGCTTCGTCGCGAAGTTGCCGAGCGTTGCGACGACCCGCGGCTGGATCAGCTCGATCTGCCGGAAGAGGTGCGGCTCGCACGACTCGATCTCGTCCGGCTGGGGATCCCGGTTCCCGGGCGGCCGGCACTTGAGGACGTTCGCGATGTACACCTGCGAGCGCTCGAGCCCGATCCCCGCGAGCAGCTTGTCCAGCAGCTTCCCGGCCTGGCCGACGAACGGCACGCCCTGCTTGTCCTCGTGGAACCCGGGCGCCTCGCCGACGAACATCAGGTCGGCGGCCGGATCTCCGACCCCGAAGACCACCTGCGTCCGTCCCTGGGCGAGCCGGCAGCGGGTGCAGGCCGAGACCTGGTCCGCGTAGGCGCTGAGGCCCTCCATGGGCCCCGAGTCTACGCCTGCCGGAGGACGGCTAGCCGCAGCCGCAGGAGCCGCCGCAGCACCCGCCCCCGCCCGCGCGGGGCGTGGGGTCGAAGCCGGCCTGCGTCGAGCTGCCGTGCGCCGCGAAGACCGAGAGCTGCTTGCGAACGTCGGCCGTCCCGCACTCGGGGCAATCCGGCTGCTGGCCGTGCCGGACGAGCTCCTCGAAATGGGACTCGCACTTCATGCAGACGTACTCGTAGATCGGCATGGCCGAAGTGTACGCATCAGCCGCCGCGGAACGGGGCGCGCCGGCGCGGAGCGGCGTCCGGCTTCAGACGGTCGCCGAAAGTCGTGAGGCTTTCGGCGAAGTAGGTGGCGGGGGCCAGGCTGCGGCCGACCGGCCCCCGCCGTGTGGGCACCTTTGCGGCTAGTGCCCGATCTCGATGACGGCACTCTCCGACTTGAGGTAGTCGAGTCGGAACAGGCCGCCGAGCTTGTGGCAGTGCATCTTCACGCTAGCGCCGACCCCGAATGCCGCCAGGTCCGTACCCGCCGGGACCGAACACGTAACAGTGTGCCCATCGCTCGCGCGGACCGTGACGGAGTCGTCGGCCTTCGCGTCGAGCGTCCCGTAGAGGTAGAGCCCTACCGAGCCGTCGGCGCCGACCTCGTACCGTTCCGAGCGAACCTTCAACAGCGTGAACTTCACCCGGTTGAGTTGCCCCGATCGGGCTGGGTGCCTCTACACTCGGAGCAGCCCGGTATCCGCTCGGAACTGGAGCACGTCGTGATCGAAAGCGTGAACGTCATCGGCCGTGGCCGTGTCGGCTCGGCCATCGCCGCCCGCCTGCTGGAGCGGGGGGTCGAGCTGCGCGACGACGGGGCCGAGATCGTCCTCCTCTGCGTTCCGGACACCGCGATCGCAGCGACTGCCGAGTGTCAGACACTCGTCGTGTCCCAATGGGTCGGGCACACGAGCGGCGCGACGCCCCTTTCGGCCCTGTCGCCACACGAGCGCCGGTTCGGGCTGCACCCGCTGCAGACGTTCGACCGGTCGGGCGACCCGCGGCAGCTGGACGGCGCCCATGCGGCCGTCACGGGCGAGACGGACGAGGCCCGAGAAGTCGGCCGCGAGCTCGCCGGGCTGCTCGGCCTCGTGCCGTTCGAGCTGGCCGAGGCGGACCGGGCCCTGTACCACGCAGGCGCGGCGATGGCCTCCAACTACCTCGTGACCCTGCACAGCGCGGCGAGCGAGCTGTTCGAGGAGGCCGGCGCGCCCCCGGCCGGGCTCGAGCCGCTCATGCGCCGCGTGATCGACAACGGCTTCGAGCTGACCGGGCCGATCGCCCGCGGGGACTGGGAGACCGTCGACCGGCACCTGGCTGCGCTCCGGGAGCGCAAGCCGCAGCTCGAGCCCCTCTACCGCGTCCTCGCCGAGGCGACCTCGGCGTGAAGACGGTCCGGACGATCGCGGATCTGCGGGCGGCGCTTCCCTCCCCGGGGGCCACCGAGACGGTCGGGCTCGTTCCGACGATGGGCTCGTTCCACGCCGGCCACCTCGCGCTCCTTCGGGCCGCGAAGGAGGAGAACGACGTTGTCGTCGTGAGCCTCTTCGTCAACCCGGCGCAGTTCGACGAGGACGGTGACCTCGCCGCCTATCCCCGGGACGAGAAGCGCGATGCCGAGCTGGCGGACGATGCGGGCGTGGACGTCCTCTTCACGCCGAGCGCCGACGAGCTCTACCCGGACGGCTTCCAGACGTGGGTCGACGTCGAGCGGCTCGGCGGCATGCTCGAGGGCCGCTTCCGCCCCGGTCACTTCCGCGGCGTCGCGACGATCTGCCTGAAGCTCTTCAACCTCGTCCGGCCGGACCGTGCCTACTTCGGCCAGAAGGACGCGCAGCAGGCAGCCGTCGTCCGTCGCATGGTCCGCGACCTGAACGTCTCCGTCGAGATCCGCGTCCTCCCTACGGTTCGGGACGAGGACGGCCTCGCTCTGTCATCGCGCAACGCGCGGCTCTCGCCCGAGGAGCGCGAGCGGGCGCTCGCCCTCCCCCGTGCGCTCATGACCCGAGACGCCGCGCGGGCACGCGAGCTGCTCGCCGGACTGGAGGTCGACTACGTCGAAGTCGCCGACTTCGAGCCCAGGGTGCTCGCAGCCGCGGTCCGCGTCGGCTCCACCCGCCTCATCGACAACGTCGTCCTGGAAGGAGATCCCGCATGACCTCGCATCCGACCGGTCCGCAGACGAAGGTCTCGCTTCCCGAGCTCGCCGAGCGCAAGCGCCGGGGGGAGAAGCTCGTGATGGTGACCGCGTACGACCACCCCGGCGCGCGGCTCGCGGACGCGGCCGGCGTCGACATCATCCTCGTCGGGGACTCCGCCTCGGACAACGTCCTCGGCTACGACACGACGGTTCCCGTCACCGTCGACGAGTTGCTCGTCCTCGTGCGCGCCGTCGCGAAGGGAGCTGAGCGGCCGCTCGTCGTCGCCGACATGCCCTTCGGGTCGTTCCAGATCTCGGACGAGGCGGCGGTGGCGAACGCTGTCCGCTTCGTGAAGGAGGCGGGCGCCGACGCCGTCAAGATCGAGGGAGCCGGCCCGTCGCTGGCGCGCGTCCAGGCACTCGTCGGCGCGGGCATTCCGGTCATGGGCCACGTCGGCCTGACCCCGCAGTCGGCCACCATGCTCGGCGGCTTCAAGGCGCAGGGGCGGACGGCCGCGAAGGCCAGGCAGCTCCACGCCGACGCGCGCGCTCTCGAGGCGGCGGGCTGCTTCGCCGTCGTCCTGGAGGCCGTCCCGGCCGCAGTCGCGGCCCGAGTGTCAGAGAGTCTCCATGTCCCGACGATCGGTATCGGAGCCGGACCGGGCTGCGATGGCCAGGTCCTCGTCTGGCACGACCTGCTCGGGCTGAGCGACCGCAAGCCGGCGCGGTTCGTCAAGCGTTACGCCGACGTCGGCACGCAGATCCAGCGCGCGCTCGAGGCGTACGCCGAGGACGTCCGCGCGGGGCGTTTTCCCGGAGAGGAGCACACGTACGCCATCCCCGAGGAGGAGCTGGCGCTATTCGAAGCCGCGACCGAGGAGCGCGAGCACGCTCAGGGCGACGACGGCTAACGCTGCGAGCCACACGGCGGCGAGCACGACCGCCAGGCCGGCCCGGGTCGCCGGCCACCGTTGCACCACGCCGAGCCCGAAGACGAGCAGGCCGAGGCTCCAGACGCCGAGCGCGATGAGCAGCGGCGAGAAGAGCAGCCAGGCGAGCAGCGCGAAGACGAGGGGCGCCAGTGCGAAAGCCAGGACATGGCGCGTTCTCCGACGGCTTCCGGTCCCACCGAGGCGCGGGACCACGAACGAGATCGCCGACCCGAGCACCCAGTAGCCGACGAACCCGTACACGAAGCCGCTGACGAGGATCCAAATCAGCTTGTCCAGCAGGTCCAGGTCGTCCCAGGCACCCCTTCCGGCCGTCGCGAACGAGCCCGCCACGCCGCCGACGAAGGCGAGGACGACCACGACGTCCTGACGCTCGCCGGCCGACTCGTCGGAATCGTCCCGCAGCGCCTCGAAGACCTCCCGCGGCCGTCGCAGCACCAGAACGGCGCGGCGCAGCCACGCGCTCATCGACTGCGGCGAGCCACGACCGTGATCCCCTCCCGGAACGTGGCGGGCAGCACCCGGCCGACGGCGCGAAACGCGCGGTTCTTCCGCGACCCGTGGTCGAAGTAGTTCTCGGTCAGCCAGCGCTCGACCTCGAGCCCGGAGCTCTCGACCGCCCGGAGCAGCTCCCCCACCGTGTACTCGTGAAAGTGGCCCGGGTTGCGCTCCTCGTCGCGGATCGGGTCGTAGGGGTTCTGGCCCAGGAGCATCCGGAGCCGCTTGGGCAGCGCCGTGGCGTTCGGCGTCTGCAGGATGAGCCGTCCGCCCGGGGACAGAGCGGCGGCGAAGTGCCGGAGCACCGGCGCCGGCGCGACATGGAGATGCTCGAGCACCTCGCCGCAGACGATCAGGTCGTAGGGGCCGAGATCCGGGTACTCCGGATCGTTCAGGTCGTGCTCCACGTGCCGCTCGCCGTCGGTCCGGGGGAAGCGGTGGTCCGCCCACCCCAGAGTGTCGATCCCGACGCCGGGAAGGACGGTCCGCAGCAGGACGCTGTCGTGGCTGGGCCCGACGACCAGGACCGTGGACGGGGAGGCGGCGCGTGCGAGCTCGAACAGCAGCTCGTAGCGACGAGCGTGTGTCCGAAGGTAGACCGCCTCGTCAGGCAGCTGCTTTGGCAAACGCGGGCAGGACCTCGCGCAGGAACTGCCCTGTGTAGGACTCCTCGACGGCCGCGACGTCCTCCGGCGTGCCGGTCGCGATCACCTCGCCGCCTGCCTCGCCGCCCTCCGGGCCCAGGTCGACGATCCAGTCGGCCTGCTTGATCACGTCGAGGTTGTGCTCGATCACGAGCACGGTGTTGCCGGCGTCCACGAGCCGTTGGAGGACCTCCAGGAGCTTCTCGATGTCGGCGAAGTGCAGCCCGGTCGTCGGCTCGTCGAGGATGTAGAGCGTGCGGCCCGTGGCGACCTTCGACAGCTCCGAGGCGAGCTTCACGCGCTGTGCCTCGCCGCCCGAGAGCGTCGTTGCCGGCTGGCCGAGCTTGATGTAATCGAGGCCGACGTCGTGCAGCGTCTGCAGCCGCCGCCGCAGCTTCGGGATCTTGGCGAAGAAGTGGAGCGCCTCCTCGACGGACATCTCCAGCACGTCCGCGATCGACTTGCCCTTGAACCGCACCTCGAGCGTCTCGCGGTTGTACCGGCGGCCGTGGCACGTCTCGCACGGGACGTACACGTCGGGCAGGAAGTGCATCTCGATCTTGATCGTCCCGTCGCCCTTGCACGTCTCGCACCGCCCGCCTCGGACGTTGAACGAGAAACGCCCCGGCTTGTAGCCGCGCACCTTGGCCTCCGGCGTGAGCGAGTAGAGCTCGCGGATGTGGTCGAAGAGCTTCGTGTACGTCGCCGGGTTCGAACGCGGCGTGCGACCGATCGGCGACTGGTCGATGTCGATCACCTTGTCGAAGCACTCGATCCCCTCGCAAGCGGCGTGGTCGCCCGGCTTCACGCGCATGCGGTTGAGCCGGTTGGCGAGCGCCTTGAAGACGATCTCGTTCACGAGCGTGGACTTGCCCGACCCGGAGACGCCGGTGACGGTGACGAGCTTTCCAACCGGGAACTCGACGTCGATCCCCTTCAGGTTGTGCTGGGACGCGCCGCGCACCCAGAACGCGCCGCCGTCCTCGGTTCGGCGCTCGGGCACCGCGATCTCGCGGGTGCCGGACAGGAACTGGCCGGTGATCGACTCAGCGGTCCGCTCAACCTTGCTTGCCGTCCCCTCGGCGACGACGTGGCCGCCGTGCTCTCCGGCGCCCGGCCCCATGTCCACGAGCCAGTCGGACGCGCGCATCATCTGCTCGTCGTGCTCGACGACGAGCACGGTGTTGCCGAGATCGCGTAGCCGCTCCAGGGTCGAGATCAGCTTCCCGTTGTCGCGCTGGTGGAGACCGATCGAGGGCTCGTCGAGGATGTACAGGACGCCGACGAGCTGCGACCCGATCTGGGTCGCGAGGCGGAGGCGCTGGGCCTCGCCGCCCGAGAGCGTGGCCGAGGCGCGGTCGAGCTGCAGGTAGCCGACGCCGACGTTGTCCAGGAAGGTCAGGCGCTCGCGGATCTCCTTGACGATGCGCGCGCCGATCAGCTGCTCCGTCTCCGTGAGGTCGAGCTCGTCCAGGAATCCGAGCGCGCGGGTGACCGACATCTTCGTGAAGTCGTGGATGTTCTTGCCGCCGACGGTGACCGCCAGGACTTCCGGCTTCAGCCGAGCGCCGTGGCACTCCGGGCACGGGCGGAAGCTCATGTACTCCTCGATCCGCTCCCGCATCGACGACGAGTCCGTCTCCCGGTACCGGCGCTGCAGGTTCGCGACCAGGCCTTCGAACGCGAGCATGTACGACCGCTTCCGGCCCATGCGATTCCTGTAGCTGACGTAGACCCGCTCGCCCTTCGTGCCGTGGAGGAAGAGGTCCTGCTGCTCGTCGGCCAGATCCTGCCAGGGCGTGTCGAGGTCGATCTCGTACCGGTCGGCGATCGCCTGGATCACCGCCTCGTACCAGTTCCCGTTCAGCGGGACGAGCGCCTCGGCGAGCGGGACCGTCGGATCGGGGACGAGCAGGTCCGGATCGATCTCCTGCTGGGCGCCGAGGCCGGTGCATCGCGGGCAAGCGCCGTGCGGTGAGTTGAAGGAGAAGATGCGCGGCTGGAGCTCCGGCAGCGACACGCCGTGCTCCGGGCAGGCGAAGCGCTCGGAGAACGTGAGCTCCTCGTCCTCGTCGATCAAGTCGATGACCACGAGCCCCTCGGCGAGGTTGACTGCGGTCTCGACCGACTGGAAGAGGCGGCTGCGGAGGTCCGGCTTCATGCGGAGGCGGTCGACCACGACCTCGATCGTGTGCTTGAACTTCTTGTCGAGCTGGATCTCCTCCTCGAGTAGGCGCTCCTCGCCGTCCACCTTGACCCGGGTGAAGCCGTCGCGGCGGAGCTCGTCCAGCAGCTCGCGGTACTCGCCCTTGCGGTCGCGCACGACCGGGGCGTTGACCGTGAAGCGCGTGCCCTCCGGCAGCCGGAGGATCTGGTCGGCGATCGCCTCGATCGACTGGCCGGCGATCGGGCGGCCGCAGATCGGGCAGTGCGGCCGGCCGACCCGGGCGTAGAGCAGGCGGAGGTAGTCGTAGATCTCGGTCACCGTGCCCACCGTCGACCGCGGGTTGCGGCTCGTGGTCTTCTGGTCGATCGAGATCGCCGGGCTGAGGCCGTCGATCGAGTCGACGTCCGGCTTCTCCATCATCTGGAGGAACTGGCGGGCATACGCGGACAGGGACTCGACGTACCGCCGCTGGCCTTCCGCGTAGATCGTGTCGAAGGCCAGGCTCGACTTCCCGGAGCCCGAGAGCCCGGTGACGCAGATCAGCTTGTGCCGCGGAAGGCGGACTGTGATGTCCTTGAGGTTGTGCTCCCGGGCGCCGTGAACGACGAGCTCGTCGTGAGCCATAACAGGCCAGTTTAGCCGTGCGGTCATGGGGGAACAGATGTTCGCTTTGGCGTCGGACGGCAGTCCAGGGCCAGTCGCCGGGATGGTCGACGAGGCCGGCACGGACCGGGTTGGCGAGGATGTATCCGAGGGTCGCGTCGTAGTGGTCCTCGTCGTGGATCACCCAGGAGGAGAAGCGTTCGGCGAAGAGCGCGCCCCTGCGGCGGTGGCGTGCGTTGTGCTCGCGGGCGTAGTGGCTCTGCCACCACTGGACGGCGGGAGACAGGCGCTCGACCGCGCCCTCGACGACTGCGTGGTAGTGGGTTCCCATCAGGCAGTACGCGTGGAGGTCGAGCGACCAGCGCCGCGCAGCTCGTTTCAGCAGCCCCAGGAAGGCGTGCCGATCCTCGTCGTCGCGGAAGAGCATCGCCTCCTCCACGCTGCGGGCCGTCAGGTGGAAATACCCGTCCGGTAGCTCGGTGCGCTTGAGCCGCGCCATCTCTCGCGACCGTAGGTGTTCGGCACCTGCGCTTGCCTTGGCCGGCACACCTTCTCTGCACATTCGACACGCCGCCGCGAGCCAGGTCGAGTGTCAGACACTCGTCGTGGCCTGAAGGGCCACGGCCTAGGCGGCGAGGCGCTCGACGAGCCGGTAGAGGCTCTTCGGCTTCGGGACGTGGTCGAGGGCGAGGGGGCCGACGATGACCGTGCCGTAGCCGAGGAGCTGGCCGCCGAGGGTCTGCTCGAGCTCGACGGCCTCCACGGCCGCCAGGCGGACGGCGCGCGCCCGCCGGCGCCACGTTCCGCTGGCGACGAACACCTTCTCCGTCGTCACCACGACGCGGGTCCGCTCCCACCTCCAGACGGCCCGAACCGCCACCAGTGCGCCAAGCGCGACCAACGCGGCGCCGACAGCCGAGAACGGCGACGAAAGAGTCGATCCGACGCCTCCGAGGCCGGCCAGCACCATCGAGAGGGCGATCGGCCGCGCGAGGACGATGCCGTGGCGGCGCGCCTCCAGACAGACCTCTTCGTCCCGGTCGACGATCACCCCGGCCGCTTCGCGTGCCCGGCCGCGTTTCCTGCACTGCCACCGCCGGGAAGGACCCCGTCCATGACCGAAACCGCGAACCGGGCCTTCGTCGGGGCGATCGTCGTCCTCGGCGTCGTCGTCGGCGCGCTCGCACTCTGGAAGCTGAAGATCCTGCTCGCGCTGCTCTTCCTCGCGTTCACGATCGCCGCGGCGATGCGCCCCGGCGTCGAGTCCCTGCGCCGCCGCCGCATCCCTCGCGGCGCCGGGATCCTCCTCCACTACGCCGCTCTCGTCGGGCTGCTCGGCGTCCTGCTCTGGGCCGTCGTGCCACGCGCCGTCAACCAGGTGCAGACCGCGATCGGCAACTCCGAGACCGAGTCGGGCCTGAAGGGAGAGCTGCTGGGCTGGCTGGACACGCGGCTGGAGCAGCTCCCGAGCCCGGAGGACCTCGTCGACCCGGCGCTGGAGCTCACCTTGCTCGGCGTCGAGATCGCCGTCGGGATCCTCTTCGTCTTCGCGGCGGCGGCCTACTGGATCTTCGAGCGCGACGACGCCGTTCGCTTCGTCACCTCGCTGCTCCCCCGCCGGCACCGGAAGCTCGTGCGCGACACGTGGGACCTGATCGATCTCAAGCTCGGCGCCTACGTGCGCGGCCAGGCGCTCCTGATCACGCTCGTCGCGACCGTGCTCGCCATCGCGTTCTGGGCAATCGGGCTTCCGTTCTGGCTCCTGATCGCCATCTTCGCCGGGATCGTCGAGATCGTCCCGGTGATCGGCCCGCTCGTTGCCGGAGCGCTCGCGGTCGGCGTCGGGCTGACGGAGTCGGTCGGCGTCGCGATCGCCGCAGGCCTGGTCGTCCTGGTCGTGCGCCTCCTCGAGGACTACCTCGTGATCCCGCGCGTGCTCGGAGACGCGGTCGGCCTGTCACCGCTCGTCGTGCTGACCTCCGTGGCCGCCGCCGCCTTGCTCTTCGGCGAGTTCGCCGTGCTGCTCGCGATCCCGCTCGCCGCCGTTGCGGCCACCCTCTTCGACGTCATCGTCCGCGACAAGGACCCGGCCGAGGAGGACGTTCCGACCGTCCTCTTCCCCGCGCAGGACGCGGAATCCCGCTAGCGCGCTAGGCTCGGCGCCACTTGCCGAAGATGAGGCCGCCGATCGTGAACCCGAGCCCGAAGGTGCCGAGGGTGAAGGCTCCGAGGGTCACCGCCTTGCGGACCTTCGAGAGGCGCTGCCAACGGCCGAGCGCCTCCTGTTCGTCGGTCGTGAGCGGCTCTCCGCGCCGCTTTTTGCGCAGCGCGCCGCCCGCTCTCAGCCCGAGATAGAGGTCGTCGAAGATCTCGGTGGGCTCATCGACCACAAATCTGAGTGTATAGCCTGCCCCGGCTGTGGCCCGGCAGCAAATACGACTTCTGCACCTCTCCGACCTGCATTTCGGTAGCAACGACGATCCTCGTCTCGAGCCGGGTATCGAGAGGCTGATCGACCGGGTCGACCCGCAGCTCGTCGTCGCGAGCGGGGACCTCACGCATCGCGGCCGGGCCGACCAGCACGACCGGGCCGCCGCCTTCCTCCGCGGCCTCGGCCGGCCGATCCTGGCCGTCCCCGGCAACCACGACATCCCGTACACGCCGATCGCCCGGTTCACGAGAACCTGGGAGCAGTTCGAACGCCACTGGCAGACGACGGAGCCCGTCTACCGGTCGGACGCGCTGTTCGTCGTCGGCCTGAACTCCGTCCGCCCCTGGCTTCACCAGGGCGGCCGGCTCCGGAGCAGTCAGCTGGCGCATGCCGCCGAGCTGCTGCCGCAGGCTCCGCCGACCGCGCTTCGCGTCGTCGTGCTCCACCATCACCTGCTGGGAGCGCCGTGGCGCTCGCGCAAGAAGCCGGTCGCCCGTCGGAGCAAGGTGCTGGCCGCGCTCGTGGACGCGGGAGCGGAGCTGATCCTCGCCGGCCACATCCACCAGGCCGCCGTGAGCGAGCGGCACGAGTTCGAGGTCGTGGGCGGCGACATCCGCGGGGCGACCGTCTCGATCGCGCCGGGGCTCGGCCAGCCGAGGCCGGATCGCCGCGGGGAGGCCCGCGGCCTGCTCGTCTATGCGTGCGAGGAGGACGTGCTGACTGTCGAGACGTACATCTGGCGGGAGGACGACTGGGGGCTCACCGCGCTCCGGCGCTTTCCGCGCGGGCGTGGGCCGCTTGCCGCCCAGCCGGCTCCCACCTAGGGTTCGATCAGTACCAGCGGCCCCTCGCGAAACCGCCGAAGGCGATGAGTCCGATCAGCGCGATGATGAGGCCGATCCAGAGGTTCCAGACGATGGCGAGGATGATCCCGACGATGACGAGGATCCCGCCAATGCTGATTCCGCCCACACCTGCTCCTTTCGCCGTTACGTGGTAACCGGGCGCCTGCCGACGACCATGCGGTAGATCACGAGCAGGACGAGCGCTCCGACGATGGCGGTGAGCCAGCTCGAGATGTCGAAGAACTCGTCCATCGGATCGGCGTCGAACAGTACGCCCGCGAGGAATCCTCCCAGGATTGCACCGACCACGCCGATGATGGTGGTGATGATGAGGCCTCCGGGGTCGTCGCCGGGAAGGATCGCCTTGGCGATCAGGCCCGCGAGCAGCCCCAGGATGATGAACGCGATGATGCCCATGCCGTCTCCTTTGGTTGTCTACGCCGACGGCGTTCCCTGTAGCGGTAGACCGGAAACGCGCTAGGTGAGACGGGATCCCGGGCCCGTGACCGGCCGCTTCTGCACGAGCAGCCGGTAGCCGATCACGATCAGGGTCGCGGCGAGCACCGAGAGGACGAAGACGCCGCCCGCCCCGAAGCCCAGCGCGAGCGCGACCATTCCCCCGGCGATCGACCCGACGATCCCGATCAGGATCGTGAGCCAGAGTGGCATCGGGTCACGGCCGGGAACCGCGAGACGGCCGAGCGCGCCGACGATCAGGCCCGTGAGCAGGATGACGAGCACGTGCGTCATGCGCCCGGAGGGTAACGGGAGCCCGCCGCCGAAGCGGCGGGCTCCCGTGCGTCTGCGCTACGGGGACGGAACGAGTGTCGGACAGTTCGGCGGCGAAGCGCCGTTCGAGTCCGCGCAGTTGATCCGTCCGTTCGGGAACGCCTTCACGGTCGGGTTGAGCGGCGAGTTCGCCGTCACATAGTCCGCAGCGACCTGATCCATGATGTCCTGCGTCGTTGCCCGAGGCGTGAAGAACGGATACCCGTCACCGCCACTCGCCATGAAGTCGTTCTCGGCGATCTTGTAGGTCGTCCCGGCCGTCAGGTCGACCGGTGTCGCGGTGCAGTTCCCGGCCGCGTCCGCCATCGTCGCCGACGTCACCCGGCTGCCCGCCGGGAGGACGACGTCGTACGTGAAGCACAGGCCCGACACCTGCGGGAACCGTCCGTTCGCCGCCGGCATCAGCGACACGCCGTTCTCGAGCATCGTCTTCAGCTCGGCGCCGTTGACGTCGAGGGTCACGACGATGTTCCCGAACGGCAGTACGCCCAGCACCTGTCCGCGGGTGATCGGGAAGGGCGGAGGCGTGAACGCCGGGCAGAAGTCGCTCGCATTGTCGGTCGTCGGGCACGTCAGGTCGGCGCGGAGCCCACCCGAGTTCGTGATCGCGAACTTCACTCCGATCGACTCGTACTTCGTCCGCATGGCGTCCGTGGTGACGTTGCCGACGAGCGACTCGCACAGCCGTCCGTCGGAGCGCCCGCACTGGTCGGCCCGCGGGATCACCTTCGTCGCACTCCCGATCACGGTGCCCAGGATCGGCTTCAGCTGATCGTTCAGCTGGTCGATTCGGGCCTGGATCGGGGCGTTGGGCGTCATGCCGATGTTCCACGGCTTGTGGAAGTCGGCGGTCTTGTAGATCACGCCGGTGCCCCGGTCGATCGCGAGCCGGACTCGCGTGAACCGGACGCCCTTGCTCAGGTTCTCGACGACGAGCACCCCGTTCGGGCGCGTCGTCAGCACCTGGAAGTTGCTGTGGTCACCGATGACCGCGTCGACTCCATGCACGTTGTCGGCGAGGTCGACGAGCGGCCCCGTCGGTGCCGTCAACGTGCCGTCGGTGGCGCCGTGATGGCCCATTGCGACGAGCGCGTCGGTCTTCGAGGCCAGCTTCGCCGCCTCGGCATTGACCGCCGCCGTCGCGTCCCCGACGTGGAACGGGTCGAACGAGCCCGGGAACACGAGCGTCGGTGCCTCTTCGTTCGTGAAGCCGATCAGGCCGAGCTTCACGCCGTTGAAGCTGAACACCTTCGACGGCGACCACTCCTTCGGGGTCTTCCCCGCCGCGTCGACGATGTTCGCGGACAGGTACGGGAAGTTGGCCAGCGGGATCAGCGTGTTGCGCAGATACATCTGGCCGCGGTCGAAGTTGTGGTTCCCCAGCCCGTCGGCCGAGAAGCCCATCATGTTCATGACCTCGATCGTCGGCGTGTCGCCGAAGAACGCCGAGATCGGCGGGGTCGCCCCGACCGAGTCCCCGGCTGCGACGGTGAGCACGCCGTCCCTGGCCTCCGCGCGATAGGCGTCGAACCAGGGCGTGAGGAACGCCGATCCGCCGATCGTGAAGAGCGGGTTCGTCGTCCCGGCCGCCGTGAGGTTGTCAGCGGCTTCCGTGAGCGGGACGAGCTGCCCGTGGTAGTCGCTGATGTCGATGATCGTGAGCTCGCGAACGTCGCTCGTGTCGTCGACCATGTCGTACCGGATCTTCCCGCGGGCGTTCTGCGGGCCCGGAATCCCGAGCACGAACGAGAGCGTCGGAGCGACGTCGATCGCCCGCATGCCCTTGATCTTCTTGCCGCCGAGCCCACGATGGTGCCCGTGGCCGTGCGACCGGCGGAACCCGTTCTCGGCCTTGCCCTCGATCCCGGGGCCTGCCGCCACGAACGTCGCGTGCATGTTGACGTTGTGCCGCAGGTCGACGAGCTCGGGCAGGTAGCCGTGCTGTCCGAAGAACTGCGAGAACGCGATCACCGGCGCGCTCGCCGCGTCGAACTGGTACGGCGGCCGTGAGACGGCGACGACGTCGCCGCTCCGGGTCGGATGCAACGAGTCACTGCCGTCGACGTTGCGCAGCTCCTCCTTCTTCAGGACCTTCGCGATCACCTGCCGGCCCGGCACCGCCGGGTCGGTGAGGCCCTGGAACGCGTTCATCACAGCGGTCCGCACGGCCTCGTAGGTGATCCCTGCCGGCAAGGTCGGATTGACGTAGATCTGCACGGTCCCGCCGGCCCAGCACGCCTTCGCGAGATCCGCGGCGCTGCCGGCACGGCAGTTGCTCAGCGACCCGGCAATCGTCGGGTCGCCGCTCGGGTGGACCGAGACGTCGAGGTTCGTGACCGTGTTGTGCACCTTGGTCTCGAACAACACCCGGCGGGCGTTGATCGCGAGCCACTGCGGCGCGAACCCGTGGTCGGACGACGCGAAGACCGTCGTGTCGCGCCTGCCCATCAGCGCACGGCCGAGGGCGAGCGTGTGGTCGGCCTCCGCGTATGCCGCACGGATGTAGCCCTCGCGCTTCCCGACGAGGCCGTCCTTCGTGCCGTCACCGTTGACGTCGTCGTAGTAGGGGTTCGGCCGCCCCTCCATGTCGGTCTTCGTGACGAGCGCCGTGAACTGGTGCTGGAACTCGTCCGTCGTCGGCGAGCCGAGGAAGAGGACGTCGGGCCGGTAGCCGAGCGTGTCGAAGATGTAGTGCAGGTACGCGAAGTGCGCGTCCGCCCACATCAGTCCCTGCTCGACGTACGTGTCCTCGTCCACGATCAGCGCCTCGAGAGGCGCGAAGTCGGCTGCGACCGAGGTCGGGAAGTCGTGCGCCAGCGTCTCGGCGAACGCATCCGAGCCGGCCGGGCCGAGCGCGTTGTAAGTCGCGTTGACGCGCTGGACCGAGGTGAAGTAAAGCCGGAACTGCGAGAGGTCCGGCGCCAGGTCGATGAGCTTGGCGTAGAAGCCCCCGGTCTTCCCGGCCAGCGAGCCGGAGGCGATGGTGAGCTTCGTGTCGGCCCACTGTCCGCGGGCCAGGATGGTCCCGCCCGTCCCGTTCTTCGCGGCGGCGCGGTTCACGAACAGCACCCGGTCGTAGTTGACGCTCGAGTCGTTCGTGGAGTCGTAGATGTAGACGTCCCAGATCCCGCCGCCCGGGATCTGCGCGTTTGCCTGGGTGAAGCTCGTCTCCTTCGCGGTGCTGAAGGAGGCCGGCACGTTCGTCCAGCCCGTCGCGTCGACGAGCGTGTTCCGCTGGTACGCGACGCCGAAGCTGTTTGCCAGCGCCGGCTGCCCGGGCAGGTCGTAGTTGAGGACGATGCCACGGGCTCCGATGAAGGTCCGGAAATCGACGACCGGGCCCTGGATCGCCGGCACGAGATTGCGTACGCCGACCCACTCGACCGCAGCGACCTTCTTGCCCGCCCGCTCGGCCGCCTGCATGGAGGTATCGGCCTGCAGGATTCCGGTCGTTGCGAAGCTCGTCGAGTTGTTGAACAGGTCGCCGGTCCGGTGGAACGTGTTGTTCGTCGAGCCGTGCTCGCCGGGGTATGTGCCCGTCGCGAGCGTGTACCAGCCGACGCCCGTGTTCGGCGGGAACGCCTGCACGAGGCCGTTGCGGCCGCGAACACCGTCTCGCATCAGCTCGCGGTAGGTCGGCATGAGCCCCTTCCGCGCGTAGCGTTCCATCAGGTCTGGCCGCATGCCGTCGGCGGCGAACATGATCGCCTTCGCGGACGGCGTGCTGGGCGGCGGTTTCTTCCCGTGCCCTGCGCCTGAGCCTGCGAAGGCGACCGTAGCCAGAGCGCTGACCGCGACCACGGCAGCGCCGAGACGACCGAATCTCTTCAACGTTGCTCCTCTCCCTGGATCCCCTGTGGTGTTACCGCCACGATCCTACGCCGATCGTGGAGAAACTTGAAGCGATATCTTCG
>DASTWB010000089.1:0-20680 GCA_035758725.1 Gaiellaceae bacterium | reverse complement strand
ATCAGCCCCTCCGCCCGGCCGAGCAGCTCCGTCTTCGCCTCGTTCACGGTCAGGCTGGAGATGCGCTCGAGCTCGGCCAGCTCTCGGTCCTTCGCTTCCTTCAGCTCGCCCTGGAGCTCCTTGATGTGCGTCTCACGGTCGGCGAGGCCTTGCTCGCGGCGCAGGAGCTCGGTGAGCTTCCCCTCGAGCTCGTCCTGCTTCGCGAGTACCCGCTCCTCGAGCTTCGTGATCTGGCTGCGGCGCTCTTGCGCGTCGCGCTCGGCCTCGGCCCGCACCCGGACCGCCTGCTCGCGCGCCTCGATCTCCGCCTCACGGCGGACGTTCTCGGCCTCGCGCCTCGCCGTGTTGATGAGCTCGTCGCGCCGCGCCGCCGCTTCGCCGAGGCTCGACCGGCCGAGCAGCTGCATGACCCCGAGCAGGAGGGCGGCTCCCAGGACGAGGCCGATGGCGATTCCGGCGACGACGAGCATGCGTGCTCCTTCGGGTCGACATGCCACCCGCCATCGGGCCTGAGCAGAGCGCTCTCGTTCGCGGCCGTCGTCGACGGCCGCACCGTTCGGTGCCGCTAGCGAGCTCTAGCTAGCGACGCCTCCGCCGCATCGCTGGTTTGCATCTTCATCAGTGACCGGTTTCGCTGGTTTCAGAAAGCGCGTCTGTGCAGGCAAAATGGTGAGTGAAGCCCCTTCAGCATACCGGATCGTCGGCGAGTGCCTCGAGTGAGTCCCGGCCGAAGCCCTTTCCGGCGAGGTAGCGCAGGGCCCGGTCGCCCCCTCCGCGGCGCTGGAAGATCCGGGCGGCGCGGTCACGCTCGGGCTCGAGGGCGTCGAGGAGTTCCGCGACCAGCGCGGGATCGATCCCGTGGCGGCGGAGATCGTTCCGGATCAGCGCATCACTGCCGTTCTTCGCTGCCAGGCCTCGCGCGCGTGCTTCCGCGAACCGTGCATCCGACTGCAGTCCGGTGTCGGCGAGCACGTCGAGCGTGGCGTCCCGCTCGTCCACCGGGATCCCCGCGCGGTCGAGGCGTTGCTCCAGCTCGCGCCGGGACCGGTCGCGGTGGCTGAGAGCGCGGAGCGCGAGCTCCCTCGCCTCGGGCACGGTTCCCTACTTGGACTCGACGGGCTCGGGCTCGGCCTCGGTGGCCGCCTCGGCGGTCCCGTTGCCCTCGGCGGTCGGAAGGAGTCGGGCAGAGACGACCTGGTCGGCGCCGACCTCGGTCTGGATCTGCGCGAGGATCTTCTGCGTCACGTCCGGATGCTCGCGGAGGAACGCGGTCGCGTTCTGCCGCCCCTGGCCGAGTCGCTCCTCCTGGAAGCTGAAGTACGAGCCGGACTTCTGGACCGCCTTCCGCTCGAGGCCCGCGTCGAGGACCGTGCCCTCCCAGGAGATCCCCTGGCCGTAGATGATGTCGAACTCCGCCTGCTTGAACGGCGGCGCGACCTTGTTCTTCACCACCTTGACGCGGACGCGGTTGCCGATCGCCTCCACGCCCTCCTTCAGCGTCTCGATCCGGCGGATGTCGAGGCGGACGGACGAGTAGAACTTCAGCGCGCGTCCGCCGGGCGTCGTCTCCGGGTTCCCGAACATCACGCCGATCTTCTCGCGGAGCTGGTTCGTGAAGATGCAGATCGTCTCGGTGCGATTGAGCGTGCCGGCGAGCTTCCGCAGAGCCTGGCTCATCAGGCGGGCCTGGAGGCCGACGTGACTGTCCCCCATCTCGCCCTCGATCTCGGCCCGCGGCGTCAAGGCGGCGACGGAGTCGACGGCGACGACGGACAGCGCCCCGCTGCGGATCAGGAGCTCGGCGATCTCGAGCGCCTGCTCGCCGTTGTCCGGCTGCGAGACGAGGAGATCGTCGATGTTGACCCCGATCTTGCGCGCGTACTGCGGGTCCATCGCGTGCTCGGCGTCGATGAACGCGCAGATGCCGCCGCGGCGCTGGGCCTCGGCGATGACGTGGTAGACGAGCGTCGTCTTCCCCGAGGACTCCGGGCCGAAGATCTCGACGATGCGGCCGCGCGGCAGCCCGCCGATCCCGAGCGCGAGGTCGAGCGCGAGCGACCCGGTCGACACGGAGCCCACGGACACGTGCGCGTGGTCGTTCATGCGCATGACCGCGCCCTTGCCGAACTGGCGCTCGATCTGTCCGAGAGCGGTGTCGAGTGCCTCTTCGCGACTCATCCGATCAACCTCCTAGCGGTACCGATTCCAAGACTCTGTACTGCGCCCCGGACGGCCGCAGGGCAGACATGTAAACAGCCGCGTCGGACGGCCGGAACGCCCCGAGCTCGGGCACCGCCGGGTCGAGCCGCGGCGGCGAGCGGAAGCGCAGGACGGTGACGTGCGGAAGCCACCGGCGCCGCTCGCGCTCGTAGACGCCGAGCCGTTCCAGGCCCTCGAACAGGCGCTCTGCGAGGCGGACGCCCTCGCCCGTCGCGTCCTGGAGGACGACCATGCCGACGCTCCGCGTCTCGCGGTAGCGAAGGGCCGAGAATTCGATCTCGCCCGCCCCGGTCGCCGCCTCGCGAAGGGCGCCTGCGACGGCATCGAGCTCGGCCGCCGGCCGCGAACCGAGGAACGCGAGCGTGACGTGGAGCTGCTCGCGCGGGACGATCCGTCCCTGGCCGAGCTGCTCGGCCTGCCAGCGCTCGAGCCGGTCGAGGACGTCGTCGGGGAGGCGCAGGGCGCAGAAGAGCCGAAGGCGTTCACGACCCTCGACGCTACCCGCCGAGGTCACGTCTGTGTGTGCCCACTTTGCGCCAGGAGGCGCCGAAGCAGGTGCAGCGCCGAGGCGGCAGCACGGCGCCGCACGGCGTTCCGGTCGCCAGGCAGACGGAGCTCGACGGCCTGCTCCCCGTCCGGGCTCGCCGCGTGCACGAAGACGAGGCCGACGGGCTTCTCGGCGGTCCCGCCGCCCGGCCCGGCGACGCCCGTCACCGAGACGGCGACATCGGCCTGCAGCATCCTCCTCGCGCCCTGGGCCATCGCCGACGCAACCTCGGCCGAGACGGCGCCGTGCCGGTTGAGGAGCCCGTCCGGGACGTCCAGCAGCCCCAGCTTCAGACGGTCGTCGTAGGCGACCACGCCGCCCACGAAGACCTCGCTCGAGCCCGGCACCGACGTGAGGCGCGCGCCGACCAGCCCGCCCGTGCACGATTCCGCGGCCGCGATCGTCAGCCCCCGGCCGCGCGCCAGGTCGAGGACGATCGCCTCGACCGGCCGCTCGTCCTCGGCGAAGAGCGCCTGCGGGAGCTCCGTCTCGAGGGCGCCCTGGAGCCGGTCCGCGTGGCCCTCGGCCCCCGGCTGCACGACGAGGTCGACCTGTACCTCCAGGTCGTGCGCGCAGATCGTGATGTCGACGCCTTCGCGCTCGCCGCCCGCCCCCTCCACGACCCGGGCGACGGCCGACTCCGGCAGCCCGAAGAACCGCAGGATCCGATGCTCGGGGTGGGCGGCGGCGGCGAAGATGCGGCGCACGGGCTCCGCCTCCACGGCGCGCGCCCAGAGTCGCTGGAGCTCGCCCGGCGGGCCCGGGAGGACGACGACCACCGTCCCTCCGAGGTCGAGGACGAGCCCCGGGGCGGTGCCGGCGAGCCCGAGCGAATGCGCCCCGTCCGGGATCGTGGCCTGCTTGCGGACGCCCGCCTCGAGCTCCGCGTAGGGACGGCGGAAGCGGGCGGACAGCCCGCGGACGACCTCGCCGATCTCCTCCTCCAGGGCCGGATCGACGACGAGCTCACGGCCGGCGACGCGGGCGAGCAGCTCGACCGTGCGGTCGTCGTGGGTCGGCCCGAGGCCTCCCGAGGTGACGACGAGATCTGCCGCCAGGGCTTGTCGAAACGCCTCGTCGAGCGCCTCGGGCCGGTCGCCGACGACGAGCACGCGCTCCGGCTCGACCCCGCGCGTGGTCAGCTCCCGTGCCAGGAACGGGCCGTTCTCGTCCACCCGTCCCCCGCGGACGAGCTCGCTGCCGGTGACGAGGACGACCGCTGTCGGCCGGCTCAAGCGGAGGCGTTCACGGGGATCACGCGCCTGGCGGTGATCACCACGGCCGTCGGGCTGCCGCGATCAGAGACCTCGACGACGCGGCCGTTGACCTTGAACCGGAGGTTCCGTGGCCGCCCGACGACGACGTGCACCCGCCGCTGGTTGAACCGGATCGTCGAGCCGGCCTCGAGCGTCCCGCGGTAGAGCTCGCGCCCGGCGGCCGAGCCCGCGTGCACCTCGACCCACGAATCGCCGAGCGCGCCGGTGATCGTCAGCTTCGCCAGGCGCGCGGGACGCCGGGCGGGCTTCTTCGCAGGCTCCTTCGCCCTGGTCGCCGCCGGCGGCTGCGAAGAGAAGTCCGGAATCGCCGTGTCAGGCGTGTCGGAGCCGAACCTCCAGGCGACGACGACCAGGGCCGTCAGGATTCCGATCGCCGCGAGCGCCACGAGGACGACGCTCGACTCGACCCGCGGATTTCGCCCGACCGTCGACTTGTTCTGCGCACGGAGCGGGGTCTCCTCGTCACCGGGGATGTAGCGCGAGTTGTACTCGTCGACGTAGAGCTGGCCGTCGAGGCCCAGGTACTCCGAATAGGTGCGGAGGAAGCCCTTGACGTACGTCTGCCCCGGGAGGATGTCGAACTGCTCGTCCTCGAGCGCGCGCAGGTACTTCCCGCGGATCTTGGTCGCCTGCTCGACCTCGGGGAAGTCGAGGCCCTGGCGCAGGCGCGCCTCTCTGAGACTGTTTCCGATCTCGAACACGGCGGCTGCTCGATTGTAGGCAGCTTCGGCCTAGGCCGCGAACTCTCGTAACACGTAGTACGTGGCGACGGAGATCGCGGCCGTGACGGCCAGGTAGAGCCCGACCCACCCGAGGATCCGGCCGATCGTCGCCAGCTTCCGGCCGCGCGTCCTGCCGAGCGTGCGCTCCACGTCCCGCCGCGCCTTCCGGCCGAGCAGAACCGCGACGACGGAGAGGGCGAAGGCCGGCGGGATCGCGACCGAGGAGCGCAGCAGGGTCGTCACGTCGTACACCTCCGCCGCGACCACCGCGGCGGGAATCGCCGCGACCCCCGCCAAGCCGGCGAGCACGGAGAAGACCGCGCTCCAGCTCAGCGGGCGGTCGCGGCTATTGCTTGCGGTAGGGCCTGCCAACGGCGGCGGGCGGGATCGAGCGGCCGATGACGCCGGCGACCGCGATCAGCGTGAGCACGTACGGGAGAGCCTGGAAGAGCGTCGCCGCCGAGCCCGAGTACTCGGGCAGCCGCTGCGCGAGCGCGCTGGAGAAGCCGAAGAGCAGGCAGGCGCTGAAAGCGCCGAATGGCCGCCAGGCGCCGAAGATCAGCGCCGCCAGCGCGATGAAGCCGCGGCCCGCCGTCATGCCCTCGTTGAACGAGCCGAGAAAGCCGATCGAGAGGTACGCGCCGCCGAGCGCGGCAAGGATGCCCGAGACCGTGACGGAGGCGTAGCGCACCAGGTAGACGTTGATCCCGACCGTGTCGGCGGCCCGCGGATGCTCTCCCACCGACCGGATCCGCAGCCCGATCGGGGTCTTGAACATGACGATGTACGAGACGATCAGGAGCAGGAACGACAGCCAGATCATCAGGTTGAGCTGGCCGAACACGTCGTCGAGGAAGTTTCCGAGCCCGCCGGGGATACTGTCGAGCGAGAGGTGGACGTCGGGGATGCGTGGGATGTCCGACGGGGTCCCGAGCTCGCCGTAGACGTCGATGAAGAAGTAGCCGGTGACGCCGAGGGCCAGGAAGTTGATCGCCGTCCCGGACACGATCTGGTCCGCCCTCAGGTGGATCGAGAAGAACGCATGGATCAGGGCGAGCACGGCGCCGGCGATCATCGCGGCGAGCAGCCCGAAGGCCCACGAGCCGGACTTCTGCGCGGCGAGGATGCCGAAGAAGGCGCCGGCGAGCATCATCCCCTCGAGCGCGATGTTCACGACGCCGCTGCGCTCGGAGAACATCCCGCCGATCGCGGCGAACGTGAGCGGGGTCGCGTAGCGGAGCATCGAGGCGAGGAGGGCCGACCAGACGACGACGCTGTCGAGGTGCCCGACGCTCGACCTCGTCGCGAGGATGCCGAGCCCGATCGAGGCCAGCCCGAGCGCGACCGCCGACCAGCCGAGCCGTCGAGCCCCTCGCGTCACGGCCGCGATCCCACAGAAGATCGCGAGGATCCCGAAGAAGATCGGCCAGAGGATCGAGCGCTGCGTGAGCGGCGGCAGCACGACCCAGAAGCCGATGACCGCGAGCACGATCCCGGCGATCGCGAAGTTCCGAGGCGTGAACGCCCGCTCCATGCTCAGGCCGGCCCGCTCGGCGCGCGCGATCACGTCGGCGCCTCTGCGGCGCGGGCCCGGTCGCGGCGCCCCCGGCCGCCGAGACGTCTCGCGCGCGCCCAGACGCCCAGGATCAGGAGGTCGGCGCCCACGAAAAGGACCACGAGCGCCTGGATCATCAGGGTCAGGTTGCCGGCGAGCTCGGGCTGGGAGACCTCGGGATCGAGGTTCCGGGTCGACGTGCCGTTCAGCAGCGCGCCGAAGAGGAGCGCGGACAGTGCGACACCGATCGCCGTGTTGCGCCCGAGCAGCGCGACGGCGATCCCGATGAACCCGATCTGCGAGCTCTGGATGTCGATCACGCCGAGGCGGAACTGCCAGCCGAGGATGTCGAGCGCGCCGCCCATGCCCGCGAACAGCCCAGCGATGCCCATCGCGAGGATGTAGCTCCGCGCGACGTTGATGCCCCCGTACCGCGCGGCCTCCGGGTTGAACCCGACGGCGCGCACCTCGTAGCCGAGCGTCGTCCGGGTCAGCGTGAGCCAGTACGCGACGAGCGCCGCGATCGCGATGAAGAAGCCGATGTGCAGTCCCTGGAGGAGCGGGTCGCCCCAGAACACGTGCAGCTTCGCGCCCTCGGCGATGTCGGACGAGACCGGCACGGACTCGTTGACCTTGTTCTGGAGCGGGCCTTGCTGGCCGAACGCGAAGTTGCCGATCCAGTACGCGATCCAGTTGAGCATGATCGTCGTGATCACCTCGTGGGCGCCCACGGTCGCCTTCAGGAAGCCTGCGATCCCCGCCCAGGCCGCCCCGGCGAGCGAAGCGAGGGCGATCGCGAGGAAGATGTGCAGGCCGGAATTCATGTCCACCCAGGACGAACCGACCCAGACGCTCACCATCGCGCCGACGATGTACTGGCCCTGGCCCCCGATGTTGAACATGCCGCAGCGGAACGCGAAGGCCACCGCCAGGCCGGTGAAGACGAGCGGGATCGACACGAGCAGGGTCTGCTGGAGGTTGAACGCCGCTTCCGACTCGATGTCGTTGACGTTCCAGAAGAACGGGATCGTCGCGTCCGTGTAGGGCAGCCCCATGTCGTAGGAGCCGAACTGGAAGAACCAGTTCAGGCCGGTGCCGGCGAAGATCTCCTTGTAGGTCGTGAGCGGGTTGTGGCCCGTCGCCATGACGATGAGGCCGCCGACGAAGAACGCCAGCACCGCGGTGAGAATCGGCGGGATGATCCCGCCGGCCCGCTGGAGCGCGCCCAGCCGGGCCGCGGTGCTCGGTTCCTGGACAGGGGCGGGCTGTTGCACCGGCGGAACCTGCTCGCTCACGCGACGACCTCCTCCCGTCCGCCGCCGATCATCGCCACGCCCAGCTCCTCGGCCGAGACGTCAGGCGTGTACTCGCCGACGATGCGCCCCTCGAACATGACGAGGATCCGGTCCGAGAGCGACAGGATCTCCTCGAGCTCGAGCGACACGAGCAGGATCGCCCTCCCCTGGTCGCGCTCCTCGACGAGCCGGCGGTGGACGAACTCGATCGCGCCGACGTCGAGACCCCGGGTGGGCTGCGCGGCGAGGAGGACGCGCGGGTCGCGCTCGACCTCCCGAGCCACGACGACCTTCTGCTGGTTGCCGCCGGACAGGGCGGATGCCTTCGTGGTCGGCCCCCCGCCCCGGACGTCGAAGTCCTTGAGGAGCCGCCGCGCCCGCGTGATCAACCGGCCCGGAAAGAGCCAGCCGAAGCGGGAGTCCGGCTCCAGCTTGTAGTCGTGCAACGCGATGTTCTCGGCGAGCGTGAAGTCGAGCACGAGGCCCCGACGGTGCCGGTCCTGGGGGATGTGCCCCATCCCCGCGTCGAGGACGTCCCGTGCGTTTCCGTTCGTGACGTCCTCTCCGGCGACCGCGACTCGGCCGCTGTCCGGCCGCCTGAGGCCGGTGACGGCGTCGATCAGCTCGGTCTGGCCGTTGCCGTCGACGCCCGCGATCCCGACGATCTCCCCCGCGCGGACCTCGAGCGAGACGTCACGCACGGCGGGCAGGCCGCGGTCGTCCATGACGGACAGGTTCTCGACCTCCAGGAGCGTTTCGCCGGTCTCGTGCGGCGGCTTCTCCACCCTGAGCAGGACCTCACGGCCGACCATCAGGCGCGCGAGCTGCTCCTCGGTCGCGCCCTCCTTCTCGACCGTGTCGATCTTCTTCCCCCGGCGCAGCACGGTGATCCGGTCCGCGATCTCCAGCACCTCGTTCAGCTTGTGGGTGATGAAGATCACCGACATGCCCTCTCGGGTCAGGTTCCGCAGGATCCCGAAGAGCTCGAGCGCCTCCTGCGGCGTGAGCACGGCGGTGGGCTCGTCCAGGATCAGGACGTCCGCGCCGCGGTAGAGCGCCTTCAGGATCTCGACCCGCTGCTGCTGTCCGACGCTGATGTCTTCGATCCGCGCGTGCGGGTCGATGTGGAAGTTGAAGGCGTCCGCGAGGTCCCGCACCCGCTTCTCGGCGGCGTCGTAGTCCAGCAGGATCCCCGCTCTCCGCGGCTCCGTCGCGAGCACGATGTTCTCCGCGACCGACATCACCGGGATGAGCATGAAGTGCTGGTGCACCATGCCGATCCCGTGCTCGATCGCATCGCCCGGGTCGTGGAAGCGCACGCGCTCGCCCTTGACGAGGATCTCGCCTTCGTCCGGCGAGTACAGGCCGTAGAGGATGTTCATCAGCGTCGACTTGCCGGCGCCGTTCTCCCCGAGCAGGGCGTGGACCTCCCCGCGCCGCAGGTCGAGGTCGACGCGGTCATTTGCCAGGACGCCGGGGAACTCCTTCGTGATCCCCTTGAGCTCCAGGACGATCGGGGCCGCCTCCGCCATTGCGGGCGATTCTATGGTGGAGGCGGCCCCGGAGCGGCCTTATAGCGTCGCGGGCGCGGTCAGCTCGCCCGAGATCAGCTTGTCCTTGATCTCGTTCATCCGGTCGACGAACTCCTGCGGCACCTTCGGGCTGATCTTGCCGATGCCGACCCCCTCGTTCTCGAGGTCGAAGACGGCATCCTCTCCACCCTTGAACTCGCCGTTCTTGACCGCTTCGGCGGTGAGGAAGACGGACTGGTCGACGCGCTTGACCGCGCTCGTGAGGATGTGGGCGCCCAGGTTGGACTGGTCGCGGTCGACGCCGATCCCCCACTTCCCGCGTTCCTTCGCGGCGTCGAGGGCGCCGAGGCCGCAGCCGCCGGCGACCTGGAAGATCACCTGCGAGCCTTGCGCGATCTGGTTGAGCGCGATCTCCTTGCACTTGTCCTGCGCGACGAAGTCCTGCGAATAGCCGATCAGCGTCGTGATCTTCGGGTTGCACTCCTTCGCGCCGGCCTGGTAGCCGGCGATGAAGATGTCGACGGTCGGGAGCTTGATCCCGCCCACCGCGCTGATCACCTGCTTGCCGCCCTGCTTCTCCGCCATGAGGCCGGCGAGGCAGCCGATCATGTAGCTGTTCTCGTTCGTCGCGAACGTCAGGCCCTGGACGTTCGGGTTCTTGGTGAACGGGTCGGCGTTCACCGAGTAGTCGATGATCGCGAACTTCGCGTCCGGGAACCGCTTCGCCGCCGTGTTGACCGCCTCCGCGAGGAGGAACCCGACGCCGATCGTCAGGTCGAACCCCTGCCGGGCGAGCGACGAAAGGTTCGGCACGTAGTCGCTCGTCTGCCGCGACTCGACCGGCCGCCCGGTGATTCCCAGCTCCTGCTCGGCGCGCTGAAGGCCCTCGAGGGCGGACTGGTTGAACGAACGGTCGTTGAAGCGGCCGACGTCGCTGACGAGGCCGACGCGGATGCCCTCGCCGCCGGCGGTCTCGGTTGCGGTCGTGCCGCCGCCGGCGCCACCGCCCTCGTCGTCGTCACCGCCGCAGGCGGCCGCGAATGCGAGCAGCCCGCAGGCCAGGATGGTCACGAGCAGTTGCGTCTTGCGCACCTCAGTCCCCCCTTTGTTCGGACCCCGGGGCGATGCTAGCGCCCGGACCAGACCGAGGGCGAGCCCTGCGGCTCGCCCTCGGTCGATCTGCGTCGCTGCGCTTGCTAGAGCTTCTTCGGCGGCCTGATGCGACCCTTGATGATCAGCGGCTTCAGGGCGTTCATGCGGGTGATGAACGTCCTCGGCACGCGGGAGTCGATCCGCCCGACGGCGACGCCGTTGTTCTTCAGGTTGAAGACGGCGTCGGTGCCGCCGCGGAACTTCCCTGCCTTGACGGCCTGCGCAGTCAGGTAGACCGACTGGTCCACCCTCTTCACCGCGCTCGTGAGGATGTGCCGGCCGAGGAACCGCTGGTCGCGGTCGACGCCGACGCCCCAGACGCCGCGCTCCTTGGCCGCGTCGAGGGCGCCGAGGCCACAGCCACCGGCGACCTGGAAGACGACCTTCGAGCCCTGCGCGATCTGGTTGAGCGCGATCTCCTTGCACTTGTCCTGCGCGACGAAGTCCTGCGAGTAGCCGATCTGCACCGTCGTCCCCGGGACGCAGCGGCGCGCGCCCGCCCGGTAGCCGGCGATGAAGATGTCGACGGTCGGCAGCTTGATCCCGCCCACGGCGCTGATGTTCTTCGCGCCGGCGCGGTTCGCCATCAGGGCGGCGAGGCAGCCGATCATGTAGCTGTTCTCGTTCGTCGCGAAGGTCAGGCCCTGCACGTTCCGGTTGCTCTTGAACGGCGGAGCCTTGACGGAGTAGTCGATGATCGCGAACTTCGAGTTCCGGAACCGGGTCGCGACGGTGTTCGTCGCCTCCGCGAGGAGGAACCCGACCGAGATCGTCACGTCGTAGCGCTGGCGCGCGAGCGACGAGAGATTCGGGATGTAGTCGCTCGTCTGCCGGGACTCGACCGCGCGGCCCTGAACACCGAGCCTGCGCTGAGCCCTACGGAGCCCTTCGAGGGCGGACTGGTTGAACGAGCGGTCGTTGAAGCGTCCGACGTCACTGACGAGACCCACCTTGTAGGTCTTCGTCGCCGCATCGCCCGACCCGCTGCCCGCAAGCCCCGCAGCCGCTGCGACGACGGTCGCAACGCCCGCGACGAGCGCAAGCGGGATGAGCCTTCGTGCTCTCATGAAACCTCCCCTAGTACAAGTCAAAGACAGACCCCTGTCTGCCTTTGTTGAGACGCTGATCCTAGAGGGAGGTTAGAGGACTTCCAAGCGGGTTTCCCACGGAAACCTCTACGTATATACCCCTTCTCGTGCGTTTTCGGGGACGAGCACCCGCCGCGGCTTCGAGCCTTCGTAGCCCGAGATGATCCCCCGGCGCTCGAGCATGTCGATCAGGCGGCCGGCCCGGGTGTACCCGACGCGGAGGCGGCGCTGGAGGAGCGAGACGGAGGCGGTCTGCGTCTGGACGACGATCTCGATCGCGCGCTCGAGCAGCGGATCCTGGTCGGGGTCGAAGTCCTCGTCGCCGTCCTCGAGCCCCTCCGGCGGCGCCTCCGGGGCCTCGAGCAGCGACTCGTCGAGCTCCTGGCCCCGCTGGCTGCGGCACTGCTCGACGAGCAGGGCGATCTCCTCCTCGGTCACGTACGCGCCCTGGACGCGCTGGAGCCGGGAGGTCCCGAGCGGCTTGAACAGCATGTCCCCCTGGCCGAGGAGGCTCTCCGCACCCGCCTGGTCGAGGATCACGCGCGAGTCCGTCTGGCTGGAGACCGCGAAGGCGATCCGGGAGGGGACGTTCGCCTTGATCATCCCGGTGATCACGTCCACGGAGGGCCGCTGCGTGGCGAGGACGAGGTGGATGCCGACGGCGCGCGACTTTTGCGCCAGGCGGATGACGGCGTCCTCCACCTGCTGCGGCGAGATCATCATCAGGTCGGCGAGCTCGTCGATCACCACGAGCAGGTACGGCAGCGTCTCCTCCCCGCGCTGCCGGAAGACGCGGTTCGCCTCCGGGAGGTTCCGGGCCCGGACGGTCGCGAGGCGCTCGTAGCGCCGCTCCATCTCCGCGAGCACGTTGGTGAGCACGATCGCCGCCTCCTTCGGGCTGGAGACGACCGGCGTGAGCAGGTGCGGGATCGACTCGTAGAGCGACAGCTCGATCCGCTTCGGGTCGATGAGGATCAGGCGGGCCTCGTCCGGTGTCGCGCGCAGCAGCACGGAGGTCAGCACGGTGTTGATGCAGCCCGACTTCCCCGAACCGGTTGTGCCGGCGATCAGGAGGTGCGGCATGCGCGCGAGGTCGGTCCAGACGGCGTTGCCGGAGATGTCCTTGCCGAGCCAGACGGAGAGCGGGCTGGCGGTTGCCGGCAGCCCGTCGAAGACGTCTCCGAGCGTGACGAGGTTCGGTGAGAGGTTCGGGACCTCCACGCCGACGGCCTGCTTGCCCGGGATCGGCGCGAGGATGCGGATCTCCGTCGTCGCCAGCGCGTAGGAGAGGTCGTCCTTCAGCGCCGAGATCTTCGACATCTTCGTGCCGGCGGCGAGCTGGAGCTCGTAGCGGGTGACGCGCGGGCCGGTGATCTCTCCGACGACGCGCGCGTCGACGCCGAAGTCCGCGAGCGCGCTGGTGAGGGACTCGGCGACCTTGCCGTTGTCGCTCTTGCCGCCCGCCCGTGCGGGCGAGCGCTTGAGCAAGGACGGCTCCGGGAGCACGTAGTCGGTCTTGGCGCGGGCCGGCGGCTCGAACAGCAGCTGCTGCTCGCTCTCCTCCGTCGGCTCGTCCTCGGTGAGCATGGCGAGCGGCGGCGGCTCGGCCTGGCCGACGACGTCGGGAAACTCGGACTCGGCGTCCACCGGCGGGTGGATGTCGCGGGGGCGGAGCGGGATCGGCGGCGGGAGTGCCTCGTCGTCGAGGACGCTCCGGCGCTCGACGCGGCGCCGGGCGGCGGTGTGCGCGCGCCTGACGGCGCCTCCGGAGCGCTGGACGATCGCCCCGACGGACGCGCCGGACAGGAGCAGGACCCCGGCCACGGAGAACGTCACGCCGGCGATCACGGCGCCGGTCCGCCCGATCAGCGTGCCGATCACCTCGTCGAGCCCGGTGCCGACGTAGCCGCCCGAGTCGGCGAGCAGGAGGAAGATGCCGAGCGCCAGCGACGCGAGCCCCCAGCGAAACGGGTGGACGCGGACGAGGCGGCTCCGCCCGAGCATGAGCGAGCCGACGACGACGAGCGCCGCCGGCAGCAGGTGCCCCGCGTCCCCGACGAGCGCCCAGAGGCCGTCGACGATCCAGCCGCCGGCCGTCCCGCCCTCCCACCCGAGATAGACCAGGGTGGAGAGGAAGAGCCCGACCGCGGCGAGGCCGAGCCCGATCAGCTCGGGATGATGGTGGCTGCGCTTCTTCGCCGTCCGGCCCTTGCGCCGCTTGACGCGCGACGGCACCCGCGGTTTCAGGGTGCGCTTCTGGCGGCGTTTGGCCATGCGCGCCTGCTTCGACGCGCGGGAGGCGTCCCCTACCTGTCGCCGAGGTTGTCCGACCGCGGAACCCGCTGCCCGCCCTCGATCGTCGGCCGCTCGTCGAGCGTCGGGAGTCGTTCCAGCAGCAGCTCGATGAAGGCGCGGCCGTCGGCCTCGACGCCGACGTGCGCGTTCGGCTCCTTGCCCGTCCGGCTCCAGAGGTCGACGACGGTCCGGCCACGGCAGAGCGCCGAGTCGCAGTCGACCGCGACCTGGCGGTGGGCGGTCTCCACGAGGTCCGGGCGGAAGACGTGCGCGAGGGCGAGCGCGTCGTGGATCGGCGACCCGTCGAAGCCGTAGATCCGGGAGTGAAAGCGGTTGTAGAAGGACCACAGCTCGGCGACGAGGGTGCCGGTGCGGCCGCTCTCGCGAAGCCGGTCGGCGTCGGCCTGGGTCATCAGCGCCCGGTGCGTGACGTCGAGGCCGATCATCGTCACGTCCAGGCCGCTCTCGAAGACGCGCGCGGCCGCCTCCGGGTCCGCCCAGACGTTGAACTCGGCCGCAGGCGTCGTGTTCCCAACCCCGATCGAGCCGCCCATGAGCACGATCCGCTTCGGCCGCGTCTCCGGATGGCGGGCGAGCATGAGCGCCACGTTCGTGAGCGGGCCGACCGCCACGAGCGTGACCCCGTCCGCATGCCGGCCGAGGAAGTCGACCGCGTGCTCCGCGAGCGGCGACCCCTGAGCGGGAGGCAGGTCGGGCCCGTCGAGGCCGGTGTCGCCGTGGACGTCCTTCGCCACGTACGGCTCCCGGAGCAGCGGGCGGGCGGCGCCCGCCGCGACTGAGACCTCGGTCCGGCCGGCGAACTCCAGGATCCGGATCGCGTTCGCGGTCGTCTTCTCGAGCGTCTGGTTCCCGGCGACCGTGGTGATGCCGAGGAGCTCCACCTCCGGGCTCGCGAGCGCCAGCAGGATCGCGATCGCGTCGTCGTGGCCCGGGTCGCAGTCGAGGAGGATCGGCTCAGGCAAGGATCTCGTCGACCTCCTGCGCGGTCGGCAGGGAGGGCTGGGCCCCGCGCCTGGAGGCCGCGATCGCGCCCGCCGCGCAGGCCCGCCGCAGCGCCTCGCCCCACTCCCGCCCCTCGAGGTGCGAGACGACCAGGCAGGCGGTGAACGCGTCCCCCGCCGCGGTCCCGTCGACGGCCTCGACGGGTGGAGGCGCGGCCCGCGCGACTTCCGACCCCTGCTCGAGGAGGACGGCCCCCTCCTCCCCCAGGGTCAGCGCCACGAGCTTGCCGCGCGAGACCGTCTCGTACTCGTGCCGGTTCACCACGAGCAGGTCGGGCTCGAGGTCGATCGCGCGGGCAGGGGCCGCGTTGAGGCAGAAGAACGATGCCTCGCTCGCGGCGGCGGCGACCGCGTCGTCGGGGATCTCCAGCTGGCAGAGGACGTTTCCGCGAACCGGCCGCGGCTCCACCTCGGCGTTCGCGCCCGGGACGACCACGATCTGATTCTCGCCCCCGGCGTCGACGAGGATCAGCGCGATCCCGGTCTCCCCCTGCCGCCGTACCTCGAGGGCGACCCCGGCGGTGACGAGCCCGGCGAGCGCCTGCTCCGCGAGCTCGTCGTCCCCGACGCGGCCGACCATCGTGACGTCGGCGCCCAGACGCGCGGCCGCGACGGCCTGGTTCGCTCCCTTCCCGCCGGGATACCGCGCGAGCGTCGCGTTCGTGACCGTCTCCCCCGGCCTCGGCAGGCGCTCGACGGAGGCGACGAGGTCGAGGTTGATCGACCCGACGACCGTCAGCTCAGGCGGCAAGCGCGCGCAGATCTTCGAGCGTGCCGCCGAGCAGGTTCTCGCGCAGGTCGAAGAGCCCCGCCCAGAGCGACGAGCGATCGGGTGCGGCGTCCATCCGGACGGCCGTGGTCAGCCCCTCCAGGGCGCGAACGAGCACCGCCAGCTCGAGGTACACCTGCGCGACCCTGTGCGAGGCGACACAGACGCCCGCCCGCCCGAGGACCGGCCCCCACTCCATCAGCTCCGCGGGCCCGGGCTGGCCGTACCACGAGCGGCCCTCCGCCTGATCCGGCTCGAGCTCGAGCAGGTAGCGCCCCAGCGGCCGTTCGAGGCCCGCGAGCGCCGTCTCGGCGCGATCCGCGGCCCGCCTGAGCGCAGCCTGGCGCTTGCCGGGCGTGCTCGGCTCGGCCTCGCCCCTCGCCCAGCGCTCCAGCAGCCGGCAGAACGCGAGCGCGGCGACCTCGCAGGCCGCGAGCTGCGAGATGAGCCGGCGCGCGGTCGCCTCCTCGGCTGCACGGTCGAAGAGCGCCTCGGCCCACCCCGGCGTCGGATCGATCCGCAGCGTGCTCATACTTCCACTATGACTGGGAGGATCATGGGGCGCCTCCCCGTTCTGTCGTAGATCAGCTGCCCAATTGCATCGTGTAGGTGCTCCTGGAGCAGCTTGATCTCGCGGACGTTCTGGCCGAGGAGGTCCTGGAGGACGCGGTTCGCCTCCTCGCGCATCTCGTCGAGCAGCGGCCCCGGCTCGGACAGGCCTCGGGCGATGAGTTCCGGCATGGCCTGCGGCGCGCCGTTCGAGCCCCCGACGGTGGCGACCACGATCAGGACGCCGTCCTCGGAGAGATGCCGGCGGTCGCGCAGCGCGACATCGCGCACGTCGCCCACGCCGAGGCCGTCGACGAAGGTCACGCCCGAGTCGACGTCGTCGACGATCCTCGGGCCGCGCTTCGTGAGCTCCACGACGGCTCCGTTCTCGGCGAGCACGATCGAATCGGCGGGCACGCCGCTCTGCTGGGCGAGACGCCCGTGCGCAGCGAGCATCCGGAACTCTCCGTGCACCGGCATGACGGCCTTGGGCCGCACGAGCCCGAGCATCGTCCGCAGCTCCTCCGCGTGCCCGTGGCCCGAGACATGCACGGGGGCGTTCTCCTGGTGGAGCACGTCCGCGCCGATCTTCGCGAGCTGGTTGATGCTGTCGTGAACACGGAGCTCGTTTCCGGGAACCGGCTTCGCCGACAGGATCACGGTGTCGCCGCGCTCGACCTGGACCGCCGGGTGGTCGTTGTAGGCGATCCGTGTGAGCGCCGACATGGGCTCGCCCTGGCTGCCGGTGCAGAGGATCAGGACCTCGTGCGGCCGGTAGTTCTCGAGCTCGTTGGGGCGGATGAGGGCTTCCTCGGGGACGTCGACGTAGCCGAGGTTCCGCGAGATGTTCATGTTCTTGCGCATCGAGCGGCCGACGACTGCCACCTTCCGCCCGACGCGGACGGCGACGTCGATCGCCTGCTGCATCCGGTGGACGTTCGACGCGAAGCACGCGATGAGGACGCGCCCCTCGAGCTGCGGGATGATCTGCTGGAACGCCTCGCCGACGAGGCGCTCGGAGCCGGTGACGCCCGGACGCTCCGCGTTCGTCGAGTCGCCGAGGAGCAGGTCGACGCCCTCGCTCCCGAGCACCGCCAGGCGTCCCACGTCGGTCCGCAGACCGTCGACAGGCGTGTGGTCGAGCTTCCAGTCGCCGGTGTGGAGCACGCGTCCGGCCGGGGTGTCGAGCACGATCGAGACCGCGTCCGGTACCGAGTGGGCGACCCGGACGAAGCCGATGCGGAAGGGGCCGATCTCCACTGGGTCGGCCTCCGGCCGCGCCTCCTTCAGGTCGACCGCGTTCAGCAGGCCGTGCTCGTCCAGCTTCGACTGCGCCAGTCCGAGGGTGAGGCGGGTGCCCCAGACCTCGGGGACCGGAACCTCGCGCAGGAGGTACGGCAGGGCGCCCACGTGATCCTCGTGGGCGTGGGTGAGGATCACCGCGCGGACGCGGTTCTTCCGTTCGACGAGGTACGCGAAGTCCGGGAGGATCAGGTCGACGCCGAGGTGCTCGTCCCTCGGGAAGGCGAGGCCGGCGTCGACGACGACGATGTCGTCGCCGAGCTCGTAGACCATGAGGTTCTTCCCCACCTCGCCGAGGCCGCCGAGCGGGATGATGCGGAGCGTGGCGTCGTTCACCGTCGCCACTCTACTTCGTGGCCCTGCGGCCGCTCCCCCGTTCAAGGGATGCGCGAAGGGCGCCGATCCACTGGCATATGTTCGTGCTGCCTGAGGTTTCGCTCGGCTCGCTTGCGCTGGCCGCGGCGGCGGTCATCGCCGCCGAGCTCCTGCACCGCCGGGACGACGACCTCGGGACCGACGAGGCGGCGCCCGACCGCTTCTCGGTGACCGCGCCGATCGTCGCGGCCACCGCGCTCGTCCTCGGGCCGTGGCCGGCGCTTCTCGTCGGCGCGCTCGGGAGCCTCGGCGTCCGGCGCCTCGCTGGCGACCCGTGGCGCGAGAGCGCCGTGCGCGCGCTCTCGCTCGGAGCGGCGGGGTTCGCCGGCGGCTACGCGTACGTGCTCGCGGGCTCCGAGACCGGCGCCGTCGTCCTCCCGGACGACCTGCTCGGCCTCGCCGTCCTCGGGATGGTCTTCTCGGCGGTCAAGACGCTCGTCAACCGCCTCGCCGCCCGCGCGACCGCGATCGAGACGGATCTGCTCGCCGCGGCGGCCGAGGTCTCGCTGGGCGCGGCGCTCGCGGTCGCCGCGGAGTCCAACCTCTGGTACGCGGCCCTGCTCGCTCCGGTCCTGCTGCTGCTCGAACGGCTGCACTGGCGCCTGATCGGGCTGCGCCGTGAAGTGGCCGCAGCGCTCGAGACCTTCGCGAACATCGTCGACGAGCGCGATCGCTCCACACGCGGCCACTCCGTGCGGGTCGCGGACAGCGTCCGCGAGCTCGCCGAGGCGCTCGATCTCCCGCGCAGCGACGTCCGCCGGCTCTGGTGGGCCGGCCGGCTCCACGACCTGGGCAAGGTCGCCGTCGACGCGTCCGTGCTGGGGAAGCCGACCCGCCTGAACGACGAGGAGTGGGCCGCCGTCCGCCGCGCGCCGCGCCTCTCCGCCCGTCTCCTCCAGCGCTTCCGGTTCGCCGCGCACCAGGCCAAGGCGGTCGAGTACCACCGCGAGCGGCTGGACGGCTCCGGCTACTACGGCGCCCGCGGCAAGGACATCCCCCTTGCCGCGCACTTCCTGATCGTCGCCGACAGCTTCGACGCGATGACGTCCCACCGTCCCTTCCGGCGGCGGCTCACCCGCGAGGAGGCACTGGCCGAGATCGAGGAGAACGCCGGCACCCAGTTTCATCCTGCGATCGCGAAGGCGTTCGTCGCCGTGCAGCGCGGCCTCCCTCCGACAGGCGTCCTGAGCGAGGGCGAGCTCTCGGCGATCCGCGACTCCTCCGTCCCGTCGCCGCTCCGCTCGGGGCTGGGCGAGCTCGGTTCGCGGCCGGAGCTGCTGATCGCGGCAGGCGCGACGCTCGGGCTCGTCGGCGTCGGGACCGAGCTGATCGAGGTGGCCGCGGCCGGAGCGGCCGTTGCCCTCCTCGGCGGCCTGCGCTGGCTCACCAGCCGCATCCGGGCGCACCGCCTCGCCAAGGCGCTCGCCGACGCCGTGTCGGCGGAGGGGCGGACCGCGGTCTTCGGGCGGGTCGCCGACTCCTTCGAGGGCGCCTGGCGCCTGGACTTCGCGCTGCTCGTGGCCTGGGAGGAGGACGGCACCGGCGGCTCGGTCGAGCTGCAGCGCGGCGAGAGCGGCGTCGCCGATCCGGAGCTGACGAGCTGGCTGCTCCGCGAGGCTGACTCCGGCCGCGAGCTGATCTCGGACGACGGGAGCCAGCTCGCCCGGCCCGGCTCGTCGCTCGCCCTGCCCCTGCGGCGCGAGAACAGCTCCCTGGTCGGGTTCTTCGTGCTGGGGGGCCCCGGCCGCCCGCCCGCGCACGTGGTCGCGGCCGCGCGGGCGTCGCTCGACCGGATCGGCCTCGCGCTCGCCACGCCTCGCAGCGACGCGCCTCCCGGCGAGCGGCGGCTCGTCGCGGTTCCGTAGCCGACGCTAGATCGACACCGGCTGGAGCGCTCCCAGGCGTTCCAGGCAGCCGCGGATCGTCTCCCGCTCCGCGTCGGTCGCCTCGACGAGCGGCAGCCGCAGGCCGCCGACGTCGTGGCCGAGGAGGTTCAACGCCGCCTTGATCCCGATCGGGCCGACGGTCACCCGGAGGATCTCGTACGCCGGCGCGAGCTCCTCGTCGATCCGGCGGGCACGCTCGGCGTCGCCGGTCTTGAACGCCCGGACCTGTTCCTTCACCTGCGGCCCGACCACGTGCGTATGGACGCAGACGCCGCCGGTCCCGCCGAGCTCGAGGAACGGCAGGATCAGGTTGTCGTCGCCCGCATAGAGCGCGAGGCCGGTCTCCTCGACGATGCGACGCGCGTCCTCCAGGTCGTCCCACGCCTGCTTGACGGCGACCACGTTGGGGATCTCAGCCAGCTCGGCGAGCGTCTCGACCGACACGAGGTTCACGACGCGGGCGGGGATGTTGTAGTAGACGATCGGCTTGTCCGTCACGGACGCGATCGCCTTCACGTGCGCGACGATCCCCCGCGGCGGCGGCTTGTTGTAGTACGGCGTGACGACGAGGAAGCCGTCGACCCCCAGCTCGTGCGCCTTCTCGGTCAGGTGGACGGAATGACGCGTGTCGTACGTGCCGGTGCCGGCGACGACGGTCGCCCGGTCGCCGACGGTCTCGAGCGCCGCCTCGTAGAGCGCGAAGCGCTCGTCGTCCGCCAGTGTCGGCGACTCGCCGGTCGTCCCGGTCACGACGAGGCCGTCCGAGCCGTTCTCGACCAGGTAGGAGGCGAGCTCGCGGAACTTCGGGACGTTGACCGCGCCGTCGCCGTCGAACGGCGTGACGCTCGCGGTCAGGACTTCGCCGAGCACGCCGTGATCCTACGTCAACGGCCAGAAGTCCCTGGCCGAGCCGAGGCGAGGGCCGATTCGAATGCGCGCGCTGCGTCCTCGCCGAAGACCGCGAAGACGACCCGGTTCAGCGACCGTGCCCGGTATGCGCGTGACGCCGCGACCATGATCCGCGCGCACTCGTCGAGCGGAAAGCCGCCGACGCCGGTCCCGAAGGCCGGCAGGGCCAGCGACTCGGCGCCGAG
>DASTWB010000097.1:0-16622 GCA_035758725.1 Gaiellaceae bacterium | reverse complement strand
CTCGTCGTCGGCGCCGGCACCGACGACCCCGAATCTTGGGCCGCGCTCGTCGACCTCGCCGAGCGCCTCGTCGTGCCCGTCGTCCAGGAGTCGTTCGGAGCCCGCGCCGGGTTCCCGCAGGATCACCGGCTCTTCGCCGGTGTTCTCCCGGCCGACCGTCCGCGGCTGCGCGAGAAGCTCGCCCCCTACGACGCGATCCTCGTCGTCGGCGCTTCCGTCTTCCGCCAGTCGCCGTACGCCGAGGGACGCTTCACGTCCCCGGAGACCCGGATCGCCGTCGTCGGCGACCACCCGGACGAGGTGCACCGAAGCCCTGCGGAGCTCGCCGTGATCGCGCCGCCCGCCGCCGTCTGCCGCTTGCTGGCCGAGCGTCTCCCTCGTCGTGAAGCCGCGCTGCCGGAGCCCTACCGCCCTCCGCCCGCCCCGGACCCTCCGGCGGCCGGCGAGCCGATGCGGGCGGGCCACGTGCTCGCAGCGCTCGCCGAACGGCTGCCGCGCGACGCGGTCGTGGTCGAGGAAGCGCCCGTCGACCGGCCCGAGCTCCACGACCGCCTGCTCGCCCGAGAGCCGCTCGGCTTCCTCAGCGCGGCGATGGGCGGGCTCGGCTTCGCGCTGGCAGGCGCGACCGGCGTGCGGATGGCGCTGCCCGAGCGACCGGTCGTCGCCGTGGTGGGAGACGGCTCGGCGCTCTACGGGATCCAGGCGCTGTGGAGCGCCGCGCAGTACCGGGCGGGAGTGCTGTTCGTGATCCTCTCGAACGGCGGCTACGCGATCATGGACCGGCTCGCGGAGCGCCACGGCGCGCCCGGCCCGTGGCCCGGCTTCGACGTGGACATCGCGGGGCTCGCCCGCGCGCAGGGCTGCGACGCTCGACGGATCACCGAGCACGCCGCGCTCCTGGAGGCGCTCGACGAGGTCGTCCCGGAGCTCGCGGGGCGCGAGGAACCGCTGCTCCTCGACGTCGCGATCGCGCCGACCGCCACGTTCGCCCCCTGAGGAGGGGGAGGGCGCCGTGCGAGGCGCCCTCCCCTGCTCGCGCGCTAGAGAACCCTGAAGCTCTTCTTCACCCCCGGCCGCGCGCTCGACCAGTAGCGGTAGGTGCCGCTGCGCAGGTTCAGGGTCCACGTGCTGCGGCCCGTCCCCTTGACGGTCGTCCGCCTGTTGACGCGTGGGCCCTTGAGGATGAAGTTCTGTTTCCGCGAGCTGTCGGTCACCACGAAGGTGTACGGCCCGGCGGCGAGTCGCTGCACGAAACGGCCCTCGTGCCGGAGGAGCACTCGTCGCCCCTGGACCGTTCCCTGCAGGACGAGGCCGCTGGCGATGCTGTTCGGCACCAGCGACCGCAGGTTCGGCGTGCGCGTGATCACGCCGTACTTCCGCGTGTACCGGGCCAGCTGGTCGAGCTTGCCGCGGTCGATCACCGGGCTCCAGATCGGCAGACGCACGTTCTGCGTCCCCGACGGCAGCATCGCGCGGATCTCGTTCGGATGCGACTGCGCGTAGGTAAGCGACCGGTTGATCGCCCTCCGGAAGCGCTCCGCGAGGTCCGGGTTCCGGGACCGCCAGCTCTGCCTCGCGGCGTAGCCGCCGATCGGCCAGTACCGGCCGAGCACCGGGCCCGGGGCCATGACGATGCGGGCGTTGTCGATGTTCAGCGCCTGGGAGAGGAACGGCTCGGGCGTCCAGATCGCGTCCACCTGGCCGTTGTTCAGCGCCGACCGCATCTGGGGGAACGGGATCGCGACGAGGCGGATGGAGTTGATGCGCACGCCGACCTTCTCGAGCGCCGCCTTGATCATCACCTCGCCGACGCCCTTGAGCGCATTGACGGCGATCGTCTTCCCGGCGAGGTCGCGGGGCGTGCGAATCGAGCTCGATCCCTTGACCAGGATGTTCTGCCAGTTGTCCGCCTGCGTCGTTCCCTCGACCTCGCTCGCGGCGACGAGCGTCATGGGGATGTTGTTCGTGACGGCGATGAACATCGGCACGAAGCCCAGATAGCCGATGTCGCCGTTGTTGTTCGCCATCGCGAGGACGACGTCGTTGCCGCTCTGCAGGGTGGTCTTCTTGATCTCGATCCGCTCCCGTGAGAAGAACCCCTGCTTGATGCCGAGGTCGAGTGGGAATCCGTTCGCGATCGGCAGCGTGACGACCCTGACCTCCGCGGTCTGCACCGGTGCGCTCGCGGCCGTGCCGCCGAACACGCTCAACACGATGAGCGCGGTCACCGTGAACGTCAGACCCACTATCCGTACCCGGCGGTCGCGCGGTTTCCCGCTCATGACCCACCTCCCTTTCCTCGAAGCGATTGACTCTCCTGAAGCTCTTGCACCTATGCCCCCTCGCGGCCGGCCTCGGCGAGCACCGGGTCGCCTTCCTGCTCGACCTGCTCGCGCTTGATCAGGCGGTACGCGTGCGCCCGGAGATGCGCGAACTCCGGGAGCTCCTTCGTCGCGATCTGGTCCCGCGGGAACGGCAGGTGGACGTCGATGATCTCCTTCACCTCGGTGGGCGCATGCGTGAGGACGACGACCCGATCCGAGAGATAGACGGACTCGTCGATGTCGTGGGTCACGAAGAGGATCGTGATCTCGAACTCGTCGCGAACGCGAAGCACCAGGTCCTCCAGGTCCCCGCGCGTCTGGGCGTCCACCGACGCGAACGGCTCGTCCATCAGCAGGATCGACGGCTGGTACGCGAGTGCCCGCGCGATCGCGACGCGCTGCTGCATCCCGCCCGACAGCTGCCAGGGGTAGTGGTCGATGAACGGAGTGAGGCCGACCGCGTCGAGTGCCTCCTCGACCATCGCGCTCCGCACCTTCCTCCCGAGACGCTTGTGCCTCAGCGGCAGGAGGACGTTGTTCCGCACCGACGACCACGGCATCAGCGACCGGCCGTACTCCTGGAACACGAGTGCCATCTGCTCCGGCGGCGAGGTCACCGGCGTCCCGCGGAGGAGCACGCGCCCCCGGCTCGGCCGCAGGAGGCCGCCCACGCACTTGAGCAGCGTCGTCTTCCCGCAGCCCGACGGGCCGACCACGCAGACGAACTCGCGGTCGTCGACCGCGAACGAGACGTCGCCGATCGCGTGCGTCGCCTTGGCGCCGCTGCCGTAGGTCTTGCCGACCTCCTGGATCTCCAGCAGATGGCCGCCCGGCGTGCTCATTGCGCCGCCGCCGTCCGCCAGCCGCGATGCCACGCGAGGACGCGGCGCTCGATCAGGATCAGGAGGAGGTTCAGCAGGTACCCGAGCAGCCCGATGAGGACGATCGCCGCCCACATCGGGGCGAGCTGGAACGTGTTCTTCGAGATCAGGAGGACGTACCCGACCCCGCTCGTGCTCGAGAAGTACTCGGTCAGGACCATCATGATCACCGCCAGCGAGAGGCTCGTGCGCATGCCGGCGAAGATCTGCGGCAGCGCCGCGGGGAGCACGATCCTCCTGATCCGCTCGAAGCGCCGGACGCCGTACGAGCGCGCCGTGTCGAGCATGGTCGGATCGATGCCGCGAACCCCGTCGATCGTGTTCAGCAAGATCGGAAACAGACAGAAGAACGCAATGAACGAGACCTTCTGCCGATTGCCGATCGAGTGCAAGAGGACGATCGAGACCGGCAGCAGCGCCGGCGGGGGCATCGCGCGCCACCACTCGATGTGGGGCATCGCGATGATCCGGCCCCAGCGCGAGAGGCCGATCGGGATTCCGATCACGACGCCAGCGACGAGCGCGATGCCGAAGCCGAGGGCGATCCGGGTCAGGCTCGGGACGACGTGCAGCTCGAACTGGGAGAACAGCCACAGCTCGCGGAACTGCACGAGGATCGTCGAGAGCCGCGGGAACTTCGGGTCCTGGGCACGTACGGTCCAGAGCTGCCAGGCGAGCAGGATCGCGACCGGAACGGCGATCTCCGCCGCGATCGCGGCGGCGTGATAGGCGCGCCGGTTCATGCGGCTCCGATCCGCTGGGACGGATGCCAGCGCAGCGCCCGCCGCTCGATGGCGGAGAAGACGACGTAGATGGCGAGGCCGAGGCACCCGGTGGCCAGGGCGAGCGCGTAGACCTGCACGGTCAGCCCGAACGACTCGGCGACGTTCATGATCTGCCCGAGCCCACCCGTGCCCATGAAGAGCTCGGCGGTGAAGGCGAGGATCAGCGAGACCGCCGACGAGATGCGGAGCCCGGTGGCGATGTAGGGCACCGCACTGGGGAGCTTGATCCGGTACAGCCGCTCCAGCCGCCCGACCCCAAACGAGCGAGCCGTGTCGAGAACCACCGGGTCGACGTCGCGGACGCCGTAGATCGTCTGGACGAGCAGCGGCCAGAACGCGCCGAAGGCGGCCAGGAAGACCTCGCTCTTCAGCGTCGTCCCGGAGGTCAGGAAGAGCAGGGGGATCAACGCCGCCGACGGGATCGGGCGCAGGAACTCGATCGGCACGCGGAACGCCCGCAACGCAAAGTCGCTCGAGCCGAGGAGGATCCCGGCAGGCACGGCGAGCACGGTCGCGATCCCGAGCCCGAGCGCCCACCCGCGCACGGTCTCGCCGAACGCGGTCCAGAACTCCCGCGTGTGCATCATCGACCAGAGCTCACTGAACGTCGTCGACATCGCCGGCAGGTCCTGTTCGGAGATCAGCCCGGCCCGCGCCTCCAGCTCCCACGCGACGAGCACCGCGGCGATCGACAGGATCGTCACGACGACCGGTGCCAGCAGCGCACCCAGCGACCGCACCGTCATGCGCGTCCCTCCCGAGACCAAGCGCGCTGACGCGACGCCCGAAGACACGATGTAGTCCTAACACGTTTTGCGGGAACGGTGTGCGCAAACCGGGCCGTTGTTCGCATGGAGAACAGTGCCGCCCGCGGTAAGCTCGTCCAGGTGTCGGAGAGCGGTAGCGCCGTCGCACGCCCCGCCGCGACCTCGATCGCGGGCGGCTACCTGCCGCTCGGCACGCATCTCGTCGGCAGCGTCCCGCTCGGCAGCAGCGAGGAGGTCTTTCGCCTGCTGAGCGAGCGGCTCGGCGATCGCGTCCGGCGTCTCCCCGACGGCGAGACCGGCCCGCGCGCCGACTGGATCGTCTGGCAGTACCCGGTGCTGAGCTCCCGCCCCCAGTTCGAGGTCGCACCGCCCGCCCCGGGCTCGTACCGCGCGCTGCCGCGCCTGCGGCTGCGGTCGGATGACGAGGCCGCCGAGCTCCGGTTCGGCTCGCTCGGATACGCCGATGCGGCGGCCGCCTCGTACGCGACGTTCGCGCCGCTCAAGCGCGACGGGGTGGTGCCGCCCGGCTGCCGGTTCCAGGTCTCGCTCCCGACGCCCCTGGCACCGGTGAGCGCGTTCGTGGCCTTCGAGGACCAGGCGGTCGTCGAGCAGGCGTACGAGCGGGCGATGACGACCGAGCTCGCGCAGATCCTTGACGCGATCCCGCACGACCAGCTGGCGCTCCAGTGGGACACGAACGTCGAGTTCGGGATGCTCGAAGGCGACCTGCCCGCCTGGTTCACGGACGTAAAGGCGGGCATCCTCGAGCGGCTTGTCCGCGTCAGCCGCGCGGTCCCGCCGGAGGTCGAGCTCGGCTTCCACTTCTGCCTCGGCCACGACGAGCAGACGGAGCGGCACGTCCCGACGGACACCGGGCGGATGGTCGAGGTGGCGAACGCGCTCGCGGCGAGCCTCGACCGCCCGCTCAACTGGGTCCACGTGCCCCTTCCGCGCGACCGCACCGACGGCGCGTTCGTGGCGCCGCTCCGCGACCTGCGGCTCCACCCGGAAACGGAGCTCTACCTGGGCGCGCTCCATCCCGGCGAGCCCGCGGCCGAGAGCCGGCGGCGGATCGACGCAGCGGCGGACGCGGCCGGCGAGTTCGGGCTCGCGACGCCGTGCGGATGGGGCCGCCTGCCGCCGGGGCTCCTGCCGGAGCTCGTGGCGACCGTCGTCGAGCTCACGCGCCCGGTCACCGATCCGGACCGGCGCCGCGACTTCGTCTTCGGCTGGGGCGAGTTCGACCGGATCCCCGACGAGGACTGGGTCACACAGCCGGTGGACTCCTTCGGGCTCCACTACGACACGGTCGAGAACCACGGCTGGTACCGCAACCTCGACCTGACCGTGGAGCAGCTGGCCGCCGACCTGCGCGAGGGGCAGGTGCTGATCGACTACTCCGGCGGCACCGGGATCCTGCTCGACCGGCTCCGGCTGCGGATCTTCGACCGCCAGGTCGGGATGCTGATCGTCGACAGCTCACCGAAGTTCCTCCGCGTCGCGCTCGACCGCTTCCGCTCCGACGAGCGGGTCGCCTTCCGCCGGCTGCGCTATCTCAAGGACGAGAAGCGGCTGCAGTACGTGGACGAGGTCGTGCCCGAGGGGTTCGTGGCGGACGCGCTCGTGTCGACGAATGCGATCCACCTCTACGACGACCTCGACAACACCCTGCGCGCGTGGGCACGAGTTCTGCGGCCCGGTGGCCGGGTTCGGATCAACTCGGGGAACCTGCGGAATCCGCGGGCCGGCGAGAACGAGTGGATCATCGACGAGACCGTCTACGTCGTCCACGAGGTCGCGACGGGCATCGTTCGCACGGACGATCGCTACGAGGCCTACCGGTCGGTCCTCGACGACGAGGAGCGGATGCGCGCCTACCTCGACTACCGCGACCGGGTCTTCCTCGCACCGCGGCCGCTCGAGAACTACGTCGAGGCGCTCGAGGGAGCGGGATTCGCGATCGAGGAGGTCACCGAGCGCACGATCGAGGCCGACGTCGAGGAGTGGTACGGATTCCTCGCTGCCTATGCCGATGCGGTCCTCGGCTGGGTCGGCGGATCCGCGAAGGTGGACGGAGCGCCCGCGTCGGACGAGGCCGCGGAGGACCGCCTGCGGCTTCTCCACGACGCGCTCGCGGTGATCTTCGGCGGGCGCGAGACCTTCCTCTGCTGCTGGACCTACATCACCGCGACGCGGTCCTGAGCCCACGAGCACCGGCCCGGATTCGGCGAAGTCCGGCGGTCTCACAGCTGGTCTCCGACGGCGGGCTCCGCCCGGTGGACGTCGGCCCGCTGAAGCGCGCCGAGGACCTCGAGCACCTCGGCCTCCTCCACATCACGCTGCAGCAGCCCCGCGAGCTCGGCTTCGCGAGCACGTTCAAGCTTCACCCGTAGGCCCCCGCCTTCCGAGGAATAGCCCCCGACGCCAGAGCGTTTTCAAGCTTGACGATTCGGGTTTCTCTCCACGCGAGAAGGGAGGTAGCAATGGCACTCTCGCGCAGGACGCTCTGGATCGGAGCCGCGCTCGTTCTGGCCATCGTCGCCGTGGTGCTCATCGCCGTGTTCTCGGGCGATGGGAGCGCCGGCGGAGGCGTCGGCTACTAGCCCGGCTCAGCCTCGGGTTGGGAGGGCCGAACGCAGGTTCAGGTGGGGCTCTCCCGCTCGCAGGCGCACTCCGGAATCCACACGCCCTCCTCGGCCGTAGAGCCTGCGGGGAACATCGACGCAAAGGAGCGTGAGAGATGGAACGGCACCTTCTCGGACGCCGGCCGTCGAGCGCCTTGCTCGCGCTGACGCTCGTGCTCTGCTCGGCTCTGCTTGCTGCCTCGCCGCTTGCAGCTGCCGAGCGCAACTCGTACACCGTCACCCCGCTGGTCTCGGACGAGCCCGGGGTCGCGGCGCACTTCGACCCGAACCTCGTCAATGCCTGGGGCCTCACGGCCAGCGGGAGCTCGCCGTGGTGGGTCGCGGACAACGGCACCGACCTCTCGACGCTGTACCGGGGGGACGGCACACCGCAGGCACTCGTCGTCCACGTCGACGGCGGGCCGACGGGCACCGTCTTCAACGTGACCGGCGGCTTCCTCCTGCCGACCGGCGGCAGGGCCCTCTTCCTGTTCGACAGCGAGGACGGCAAGATCCGCGCCTGGAACGGGGCGCAGGGGACAACGGCCATCGTGGCCAAGGATCGCTCCGGCGAAGGAGCGATCTACAAGGGGCTCGCGATCGCCGACACGGCCTCCGGCCCCCGGCTCTACGCGGCCGACTTCCACAACGCGCGTGTCGACGTCTTCGACGGGAGCTTCGGCCTCCTGCCCGGCGGCTTCGAGGATCCGGGGTTGCCGGCCGGCTACGCGCCGTTCAACGTCCAGACGATCGGCAGCCGCGTCTTCGTCAGCTACGCAAAGCAGGACGAGGAGGCCGAGGACGAGATCGCCGGCCAGGGGCTCGGCTTCGTCGACGTCTACGACACCGCCGGCAACTTGCTCCAGCGGGTCGCGCAACATGGGCAGTTGAACGCACCGTGGGGGCTCGCTCTCGCGCCGTCGAGCTTCGGCCGCTTCGGCGGCCAGCTCCTCGTCGGCAACTTCGGCGACGGCGAGATCCACGCCTACGAGGAGCTTCCGAACGGCCACTTCGAGCACCGCGGCGCGCTGCGCGGCTCGGACGGCAAGCCGCTCGCGATCGACGGCCTCTGGGCGCTCCGCTTCGGCAACGGCGGCAACGCGGGGCCGACGGAGACGCTCTTCTTCACCGCCGGCCCCGACGAGGAGAGCCACGGCCTCTTCGGCTCGATCACGGCCGACTAGCACCAGTGCGGGGACGCGCGTTCGCGCGCGTCCCCGCTCTCCGTCGAGGGGCGAAGCGGGGCTACGATCCTCGGGTGGCGCCTGGCGACGTCCGGTCGGCTTTCGCGCGGGCCGCGGCCGAGGACGGGATCGTGCTGGGGAGCCGGTCGTTCGACTGGCTGTGCGAGCAGGGCCACGTCGGCCTCGAGCGGGTCGCAAAGGCCCGGCGCGATCCGGCGCTCGTCGGGCCGGTGACGGCGGCGGTCGAGCTCCTCGGCGCGATCTTCGCCCGCCTCAAGGGCGATCTCTCGGTCCTGTACGCGTCGCGCGAGAATTTGCTGCTCCCTGTCGACCTGGTGCACGAGCCGACCGGAACGGTGATCGAGGTCGACGAGTCGCCTCACTTCACGTCGTTCCGACTGGCGGCCCTGGAGCTCTATCCCGCCGATGTGACCGTGGGGTTCGACGTCGACGAGCACAAGGAGCTGTGCCGCGCCTGGGCCTCGAGGACCGACGGCCTGGATCGCGGCCTGGCCGCGAAGGGCTTCGGATTCGGCGGCGTCCAGCGGGAACGGGCGTACCACGATTCGCTGCGTGACCTCGCCACGCCGGCCATGGGCCACCCTCCCCTGGTTCGGCTCGCGGCCGTGGACGGCGACGGGGTCGCCGCGTACTGCTCGCACCGGGCGTCGCTGCGGACGCTCCTCGGCACCTGACCCCCTAAGGGCGCTTGTCAGGCCCTTCGTACCCGTCGATCACCGACACGTTGACCGTCGAGCACCGCCCGCAGCGAACCCGGACCTTCTTGGTCATCTGCACCGGATGCATCGCCTCGGCCAGGAGGTTGCCGCACTCGACGCAGACGTAGTCGTCCGGACCGTTCCCGCGGAAGACCGGCCTGTCGGCATCCTCCTGGATCGCCGTCCCACCGTCGAACGGCACCTCGCCGGCCCGGACCTCTCGCATCGGGACCGTCGCCATCGACAACCGATCAGAGCGCGGCGACCTTGCCGCTGAAGTCCGTGATCAGGGCGTCCAGGACGCCCGAGACGACGCCCTCCCCCATCGACGCGGCCGTGCCCGTGATCTGCGCCTTCGTGCGGATCGTGCCGCCGCCGTCCGTCAACGAGAACACGACGTCGGCGTTCGCGTGCCCCTGGCCGCCGGCCTCCTTGGACTTCACGCTCATGACCACGCGATGAGCCTCGGCGTCCTGCTCGACGATCTCGACGGTGCCGGTGTAGGTCAAGGACATCGCGCCCATCTTGATCTTGATCTCGGCCTTGACGGAGCTCGGCCCGGTCGTCTCGAGGACGCTGGCCCCTTCGACGCACGGCACCAGGCGCTCGAGGTCGGTGATTGCCGCGTAGCTCTCGTCGACCGGCTTCGCCGTGGAGAACGGATGCTCGAGCTCGACTGCCACGGGCGAGACCCTAGCGGAGCGTCCTCTAGGCTCCGCGCATCTCGATCCCGCCAGGCACCTACAAGCTCGGGCCGAAGGACGGCACGCTCTCGGTGAGGACCGGGCGCACCGGCGCGGCGGCCAAGGCCGGACACGACCTCCTGATCCACGTCATCGGCTGGGAGGCGACGCTCGTGGTCGCCGACGACCCCGGGCAGGCGAGCATCGTGCTCGAAGCGGACCCGACCTCCCTTCGTGTTCGCGAGGGCACCGGGGGGATGCAGCCCCTCGGTTACGAGGACAAGGCGAACATCGAGCAGACGATCGACGAGGAAGTCCTCAGGCGAATGAGCATCGAGTTCCGCTCGACTTCGGTGCAGGTCGCCGACGGCGGCAGCCGGCTCGGCGTGGAGGGCGAGTTGACGCTGGCCGGTGAGACCCGCCCCATCGCATTCGACTTGGCGGTTCGAGAGGGCCGCAAGCTCGACGGCCGGGTCGTGATCACGCAGACCAACTGGGGAATGACCCCGTACTCCGGCCTGTTCGGAGCCTTGAAGGTCAGCGACGACGTGGAGGTTGCGATCGACGCAACGCTCCCCTCCGAGGGCGGTGCGTCGACGCTGACCTACGAGGAGCACGCGCCTCGCGACCTGAAGCCCGCGCTGCTGGAGCTCGAGGGGATCTCGCGTGAGACGGTCTTCGCCCACCACAAGCTCTACGAGGGCTACGTCAACAAGCGGAACGAGATCCTCGAGAAGCTCGCGGCAGCCGAGCTCGGCGGCGCGAACCAGGTCTCCTCGGAGCTGCGGGCGCTGAAGGTCGAGCTCTCGTTCGCGATCGGCGGGATCAAGAACCACGAGCTCTACTTCGAGCACCTCGGGGGCGAGGGCGGCAAGCCGGCGGGAGCCGTCGGGCGGCTGATCGAGCGCGACTTCGGGTCGGCCGACGCCTGGAGAGCCGACCTGAAGGCGAGCGGGATGGGCGGTCGCGGCTGGGCCTGGACGGCGTACGACTGGGACGAGGGCCGGCTGTTCAACTACGTCGGCGACGCGCAGAACACGTTCTCGATCTGGAACGCGACGCCGCTGATCGCGCTCGACGTCTACGAGCACGCCTACGTCCTCGACTTTCGGACCGACCGCGGCGCCTACATCGACGCGTTCTTCGACAATCTGGACTGGGCGGTCGTGAACGACCGGGTCTGGAAGAGCCAGATTCCCCGCGCGCGCTAGCGGCGGGTCACCCCGAGTAGACGGTCTGCGCGTCGAGCCCGCCCTCGACTCCCGGCGGGAGGGCGCCGGTGCCGTGGGCGTAGAGCGCGATGTCCTCGATCGTCTTGACCTGCGTCGGATCGCTCTCGTCCGCGCCGACCCACGCCCCGTTCGACCACTTGAGGGTCTCGGGCGAGGCTTCCAGAGCCACGCCCGCGAGCAGCTGCGCCTTGGCGCGAATCTTGCCCGCCGCGCTGACGATCGCCGCCGGGGTGCCCTCGGATGGGCTCGTGTTGTAGCCGTGGCCCACCCCGAACCGGTCCGTGTCCGCCGGAACGACCTTGACGTCGAGCGCGGGGACGCCGAGCTCGTCGGCGACGAGCTGCGCGTATTCGGCCTCCTTTCCGTCGGACTCGGTCGTCAGGCTGAGCACCATCTTTCCCGTCGGGTGCACGCGCAGAAAGACGGCTCGGTAAGCCTCGTCAGCCACGGCTGGATCGCCTCCTCGTCTCGGGGTCGGTGATCATCGCTCTCCCTCGGGCACAGCGGGTGAGCTCTCGTTCGCGAGGCGCCGACGCTCCTGGTGAGCGGTCAGCGCGTTGTGCTCTTCGAGGTCGCAGAACGCGGGTTGCGGCCCGCCCATCGGGTGGGGAGGCACCGCGGGTCGGTCACAGCCCGGGTAGATGCACACCTTCGTCTCAGTCGGCTTCATCGGTCACCCATCCCGGAGTGGTCTTGCCCCTGCTCGGACCGTGCCCGCTGGGCATGCCGACGGAGCTGCCCGGGACCGGCGTAGCGCTGGCCCACGGCTCGTCGACTCCAGCCTCGAGCGCGGGCGGCGGCTTCCAGCGGGCCGTCGGCGAGTCCCGGCCCCACGACTCGACTCCGATTGCCTCCACGACCTCACCGAGGGCCTGGAAGGTGTGGCCGCTCACGAGCGCGTCGCAGTGCGGCAGCGCGGCCATCATGCCGCCCGACTGCACGGAGAAGGCGTCGGCGCCGACCCGCGGGTTGACCCACACGATGCGGTGGGCCAGACGCCCGAGGCGCTCCATCTCGCGTCCGACGAGCATCGGGTCGCCGCGCTCCCAGCCGTCGGAGAGGATCACGATCACGGCGCCGCGGGCCATTCCCCGCCGTCCGTGCCGGTCGTTGAACTCCCTCAGCGCGTCTCCGATCCTCGTCCCGCTCGACCAGTCGGGCGCAGCCGCTGCGGCGCGCTCGATCGCGCGCTCCGGGCTCCGAGACGCCAGGGCGCGGGTCACTCGGGTCAGCCGCGTGGCGAACACGAAGGCCTCGGCATTCGGCCCGCTGCCCGCGGCGCAGGTCAGGAACTGCAGGTAGGCGCGCGCATACGGCTCCATCGAGCCGGAGATGTCGCACAGCAGCACGAGCCTGCGGCGTGCGATGCGCCGGTGTCGGCGCGCGAGGCGGATCGGATCGCCGCCGGTGCGGAGGCTCGCGCGCAGGGTCCGGCGCAGGTCGATGTGCTCTCCGCGCCGCCCTTTCTCGTAGCGGCGCGTGCGGCGCCGCGGAGCGGCCAGCTGGAGCCGCGACATCAGGCGATAGAGCTGCGCGAGCTCATCGGCCTCGAGCGCGTCGAAGCTCTTGTGCCGGAGCAGCTCCTCGTCGCTGGCGATCGCCGACGGCACCTCGAGCTCGGCCGGATGCTCCTCCTCGCCGCGCTCGCGGGGCAGCGACGACGGCATGCCGGGGCGGGAGTCCCGCCGATCCGAGGCCCGGCGATCGGACGTCGCGCGGTCGTCCGGCGGCGTGGCGACGGTCTGCCGCTCCTCGGATTCGTCGTGCTCGGCCTGCCCTCGATCGCCGAAGACCGAGAAGAACACCGCGTCGAAGGCCCCGACCTGCGAGGGATCCGAGACGAACACGGCGCGGGCGGTCCAGTACAGGCGCCGGCGCGAGATCGGGCGAACGAGCGTGAGCGCGCGGGCGAAGTCCGCCGACCGGCCGGGCGTGACAGGCACACCCCGATCGTGCAGGCGCCGGCTCAGCGCCCCGACCAGCGGCGGCAGGTCGAGCTCGACCGTCTCGACGCCGAAGTCAGTCACCGCCGCCCACGAGCTGCTCGAGGCCTGCCGCGCGAATCACCTCCTGGTCCTCGCTGTACTTCAGCACCGACCCGAGCGTGAGGTCCACGGCCGCGGCGTCGAGCTGCTCGATGCCGAGGAGGCTCAGGGCGGCCAGCCAGTCGATCGACTCCGCGATGCCCGGGGGCTTCTGGACGTCGCTGTCGCGCATGCGCGAGACGGCGTCGGCGACCTGGACTGCCAGCGTCTCCGACGAGCCCTTGACACGCCGGCGCACGATCTCCACCTCGCGTTCCGGTGTCGGATAGGGGATCCAGTGGTACAGGCAGCGGCGCTTGACGGCGTCGTGCAGGTCGCGCGTCCGGTTCGAGGTCAGGACGATCACCGGCGGATGCGTGGCTCGGATCGTGCCGATCTCCGGAATCGTGACGCTGGCGTCCGCGAGCAGCTCGAGCAGGAACGCCTCGAAGTCGTCGTCGGCCCGGTCGATCTCATCGATCAGCAGCACCGCGGGCCGCGGGCCGGGGTGCTCGAGCGCGCGAAGGAGCGGGCGTCGAATCAGGTAGTCGGGGCCGAACAGCTCCTGCTCGTCGAGCTTCGAGCCGCTGGAGTCGGCGAGCCGGATGCTCAGCAGCTGGCGCGGGTAGTTCCACTCGTACAGCGCCTCCGCCACGTCGATTCCCTCGTAGCACTGCAGGCGGACCAGCGGCGTGTCGAGCACGGTTGCGAGCGACTTCGCCGCCTCCGTCTTGCCGACGCCGGCCTCGCCCTCGAGCAGCAGGGGCTGCGGCAGGCGCAGGCTCAGGAACATCGACGTCGCGAGACCCTCGTCGGCGAGGTAGTCGATGTCGGCGAGACGCCGGGCCAGCGTCTCGATATCGGGCACGAGCTGGCGGATCTCGCCGGCCGCCTCGCCCGTGACCTCCTGCGGGCTCATGCGCTGGCGGGCACGTGGATCAGCTCGAGCTCGTCATTGCGGCGGCTCGGGCCGGCCCTGCATCGCCGCCCAGACGCGGGCCGGAGTACAGGGCATGTCGAGGTGGTCGACGCCGTGCGTCTCGTGGAGCGCGTCGATGACCGCGTTGACGATCGCAGGCGGCGACCCGACGTTCGGCGACTCCCCCACGCCCTTGGCTCCGAGCGGGTGGTGCGGGCACGGCGTGACCGTCTCGCCGAGCTCGAAGTCGGGACATTCGAGCGCAGTCGGGATCAGGTAGTCCATGAACGAGGAGTTCAGGCAGTTGCCCTCCTCGTCGAACGTGAGGACCTCCATGAGCGCGATGCCCACGCCCTCGGCGAGGCCGCCGTGGATCTGGCCGTCGACGACCATCGGGTTGATCCGCACGCCGCAGTCGTCGACTGCGATGAAGCGCCTGACGGACACATGGGCCGTGTCGGGGTCGATGTCGACGACCGCGATGTAGGCGCCGTAGGGGTAGGTGAGGTTCGGCGGGTCGTAGATCACCTGGGCGTCGAGCCCGCCCTCCATTCCGGCCGGCATCTCCTCGCCGCTGTACGCCCGAACCGCGATCTCGCCGATCGGCGCGCCCTTCTCCGGATCTCCCTTGACGTACCAGCGGCCCTTCTCCCACGCGAGATCGTCCGGGCTCGCCTCGAGCATCGTTGCCGCGATCAGACGCGCCTTGTCGCGCACCTTGCGAGAGACGACCGCGACGGCGGCACCGGACACCGGCGTCGAACGGCTCCCGTAGGTGCCGAGCCCGTACGGCGAGCGGTCCGTGTCTCCGTGGCGGACCTCGACGTCCTCCGGCGGGATGCCGAGCTCCTCGGCGACGATCTGCGCGAACGTCGTCTCGTGGCCCTGGCCCTGCGTCTGCGCGCTGATGCTGACCACGGCCTTGCCCGACGGGTGGACCCGCAGGTCGGCGCCGTCGTTCATGGCGAGCCCGAGGATGTCCATGTGCTTTCGCGGCCCCGCGCCGACGCCCTCGGTGAAGAAGGACACTCCGATGCCCATCAGCTCGCCGCGGGCACGCTTCTCCGCCTGCTCGCGGCGGAGATCCTCGTAGCCGGCCATCTCCATGGCCACGCGCATCGTCTCGGCGTAGTTGCCGGAGTCGTACGTCCAGCCGGTGGTGGTCTCGTACGGGAACTGCTCGGGGGCGATGAAGCTGCGCATTCGGAGGTCGATCGGGTCGACCTTCATCTCCATCGCAAGCGCGTCCACCATCCGCTCCACGAGGTAGACGGCCTCGGTGACGCGGAACGAGCACCGGTAGGCGACCCCTCCGGGGGCCTTGTTCGTGTACACGGCCTTGACCTTGACGTGCGACGCCTCGAGGTCGTACGAGCCGCACACGATGTGGAAGAACCCGGCCGGGAACTTCGTCGGCTGGGCGGTGCTGTCGAAAGCGCCGTGATCGGCGATCGCATCGACCCGCAGGCCGGTGATCTTGCCGTCCTTCGCGCACAGCTCGGCGTGCATGACGTAGTCGCGGGCGAACCCCGTCGAGAGCAGGTTCTCGGTCCGGTTCTCGACCCACTTGACGGGCACGCCGGCCACGATCGAGCCGGCGATCGCGCAGACGTAGCCGGGATACACCGGCACCTTGTTGCCGAAGCCGCCGCCGATGTCCTGGCACTGGATGCGGATCATGTGCTCGGCGAGCCCGGCGACGTGCGCGTAGACCGTCCGGTGGGCGTGCGGCGCCTGGTTGCCGTTGTAGATGTCGAGCTGGCCGGTCTCCGGGTTGAAGTCGGCGATCATCCCGCACGTCTCGAGCGGCGCCGGATGGCACCGCGGATAGATGATGTCGCGCGTCACGACCGTGTCCGCCTCCGCGAACGCACGGTTCGTCGCCTCCTCGTCGCCGGCCTCCCAGGTCGGGCTCGCGAGGTTGTCGCGCTGCCCGGTCTTGTCGTCGCGGATGAGCGGCGCGTCGGGATCGAGCGCCTTGCGCGCGTTGACCACCGCAGGCAGCGGCTCGTACTCGACGTCGATCAAACGGAGCGCGTCGTTCGCCGAGTACTCGTCGGTCGCGATCACGAACGCGACCTCCTGGCCCTGGAAGCGGACCTTGTCGCCCGCGAGCACCGCCTGCGTGTCGTACGAGATCGTCGGCATCCACGCGAGCCCGAGCGTCTCCAGGTCCTTGGCGGTGATGACCGCAGCGACGTTCGGGTGCGCGAGCGCCTTCGAGGTGTCGATCGAGACGATGCGAGCGTGCGCGTACGGGCTGCGCAGCATGGCGCCGTGGACCATCCCCGGGAGGCGGATGTCGTCCAGGTAGTTGCCCTTGCCGCGGATGAAGCGGGCGTCCTCCTTGCGCTTGAGCCGACCGAAGCCGATGGGGCGTTCCTCAGCGATGGCCATGTGCCGCCTCCTGGTGCTCGGCCGCCCAGCGGACCGCGGCGACGATGTTCTTGTAGCCCGTGCAGCGACAGATGCCGCCGGAG
>DASTWB010000065.1:0-4196 GCA_035758725.1 Gaiellaceae bacterium | reverse complement strand
CGGGGCGGGCGATCAGACCGAGGAGTTCGTCCGGGTCACGCTCTCGGGTGGCGTCCAGGTGACGATCCCCGAGCGGCTCGCGTCGGCGTTTCGCGGCCGCAGGGAGCCGGCCGGCCGGCGGTCGATCGTCTGGGTGCTGCGGCCCGAGGGCGACAACCCCGACTGCGCGCGCCGCTGGATCGACTACGCGACCTCCCAGTAGACCTCGGTGTCGAGCAGCGCGAGGAACGCGTCCGGGTCGGGGATGGCCTCCTCGGGCGGCTTCACGCCCTCGAACCGCAGCCGGCCCTCGTGGAGCTCCACGGCCGCGCGGGCCGCCGGCTCCGACGTCGACCGGGCCGAGCCGCCGCGTGTGAGCGTCCAACCCACGACCCGCCGCGTCCCACCCAGCAGGTCGACCAGATGCACGGCGACGGCCGCCTCGGACTGTTCGTACGGTTGCGGCTCCTCCCCCTCCTCCAGCGCGAGGAGCTTCTCGAGCAGGCCCGGCGCGAGGCAGAGCCGGAACGACGCCGACTCGAGCGTCGGAAAAGCGCCGGGCAGCGTCTTCAGCTCGGAGTGGAGCGTGTAGATCCCTTCCGCCCGGCCCACGGGCTCGGGGAGCTCTCGCTCGGCCCGGCCCGAGAGCGGGTCCACCTCTCGCAGCTCTCCCGCCTCGACGACGACCGGGCGCATCTGCAGCTCGTCCAGCAGCGTCCGGACCGAGTACGGCGCCGGAAACGGATGCTCGGCGGCGGCGGGATCGCGGGCCGCCGCCCAGATCTCCAGCGAGCGCGGCTCCTCCCCGAGGCGGACGGCCGCGGCCGCCGTCAAGAGGTTCGTCTTCCCCGGTGCGGAACCGATGCCGAGCAGCGCGCCCACGCCGGCACCGGCGAAGTCCGCGTCGAGCTCGAGCTGCTCGGTCGTCACGTGGTAGAGGCCGCCGAGGTCGACGTAGTGGGCGCCCGCGGCGAGCGCGCCGTGCATCACCGGGAGGTTGAGGCGGTAGTCCGCGCAGTTGACGACGACCGAGCAGTCGTCCAGCCCGCGCGCGACCGCCGCCGGGTCCGAAGCGTCGAGCGCCTCCTCGCCCTCCAGCCGTGCGTCGCGGCGCACGTAGGGCGCCCCCCACTCCTCGAGGAACCCGACGACGCGGCGTCCGATGGTTCCCGATGCTCCGACGACGGCGATCATCGCGCCGCGAGTATGGCCTCTACTTCAGGTCGGCCAGGATCTCGTTCGCCGCGCGCTCCCCGGTCTCGACGGCGCCGTTCAGGTAGCCCTGGAAGTCGACCGAGGTGTGTTCGCCGGCGAAGTGGCAGTTCCCCTCGCGCTCCCGCTCGACGCCGGCGAACGCCGTGTACTGACCGACCTTCCAGTACGAGTACGACCCCTTCGTCCACCGGTAGGCGGGCCAGAAGTCGACGGTCGCGCGCCCGTTCCACTGGCCGGTGATCCCGGGCAGCACGGGCTCGAGCTGCCGGAGGAACTCCTTCGTCCGGGACGACGGCGTTCCCGACCCGAAGCTCGCGCCGACCGTGCCGCCGGTGTAGTCGACCAGGATCCCCGAGGTTCCGTCCTGCGCGCGCGTGACCTCCCAGGTGTTCTGGTACCCGGTGTCCGCGTACGTCTCGCCGTTCGAGCCGAGCTTGTCCCAGTGCCGGGTCTTGAACTGCACGTGCAGCTTCGAGTTCGTGCCCATTCCCTGCTCGCGGATCGCCGTCAGCTTGCGTCCGCTGAAGCCCGCGTTCGAGATGTCGACCGACGAGCGGAGGATCGAGAACGGCAGGGCCAGGATCACGCGCTCCGCGACGACCGTCCTCGTGGCCGAGCCCTGGCGGAACGTCAGCGTGTAGGAGCCGTCCGTCCGCAGGCGAATCGCGACGAGCTCGGAGCCGACGGTGATCTGGCCGGCCAGCCGCTCGGCGAGCAGCGCGGGGATCTGGTCGTTGCCGCCGACGACGTGGTACTTCTCGTTCGACGCCCCGAAGATCCGGAGCTGGCCCTGTCCGCGGTAGCCGAGCAGGTAGAGCAGGTTGAGGGAGCTCTGCTCGCTCGAGTCGGCGCCGTACTCGATCGTGTAGGCCACGTCGAGCAGCCGGCCGAGCGGCGAGCTCATCCCGCCCGGGACGCTCTCCTCGATCCAGTCGACGATCGACATCCGGTCCAGCTCGCGCCCGCGCTCCGTCGAGAGGTTGTAGAGCGTCGGATAGCTCGCGGCGGAGACGTCGGCGTGGAGCTTCTGCCAGACCGCCTTCAGGTCGTCCGTCGCCTGCGCGAAGGAGTACGGACGGCCGTCGAAGTAGTACCTCGGCTCGGTCCCGCCGGCCTCGCCCCGGAGCAGGTTGTCCAGCTTGAGGTCGAGCTCGGCCGCGAGCTGCCGGATCGCGGCATGGCCCTGGTCGATCAGCTCGCCGCCGTGCTCGGCGATCTGGCCTTGGGCGAAGGCGCCGCGGATCGTCCAGCAGCGGCCGCCGACCCGGTCGGACGCCTCGTGCACCTCGGCCACGACCCCCGCCTGCTTCAGGCGGTAGGCCGCGGTGAGCCCGGCGAGCCCGGCGCCGACGACGACGGTCCGCGGGGCCGCGGCCGCCTCGGCCGCGGAGAGCAGGCGGCCGATCGACGTGGTGCCCGCCGCGGCGAGACCGAGAACCCCGGCGTCCCGCAACAGGTCCCGCCGGGTGAGAGCGTGCTCGGCTGCGGCGCCCTCCAACGATCGTGCAAGCGGCGTGCGGGCCATGGCGGCCTCCTTTCGTCCTCGGTGAAACCGAGAATGATCGAGTCCCGAAGGAAGCGCAAGGCTTACGAGCCGAGACGTTGGCAATCCTGCGAGAATGGCCGCCGATGGCCCTCCGCGAGAGCACGGCCTCCGAGCGGGTGACGGCGGCGCGCGAGCGCTACGTCGCACGTGGAATCGCCACGCCGCCGCTCGTGGTCGCGAAGGCGGAAGGGGCCCGGATCGAGGACGTCGACGGCCGCACGTACATCGATTTCGCCGGCGGGCTCGGCTGCCAGAACACCGGCCACGGCCTGCCCGCCGCCGTCGAGGCGATCCGGGACCAGCTCGACCGCTACCTCCACCAGTGCTTCATGGTCGGGATGTACGAACCGTACGTCGAGGTCTGCCGCCTGCTGGCCGAGCTGTCGCCGTGCCGGGGCACGGACCAGCGCAGCATCCTCGTGAACAGCGGCGCGGAGGCGGTCGAGAACGCCGTCAAGATCGCGCGCGCGGCGACCGGGCGTCCCGCGGTCCTCGTCTTCGACGGGGCCTTCCACGGCCGGACGCTGCTGACGATGACGATGACGAGCAAGGTGGTCTACAAGCGCGGGTTCGGCCCGTTCGCGCCCGAGGTGTACCGCGCTCCGGCTCCGTATCCGTACCGAGGCGTGACGTCCGACGACGCGATCGCCGCGATCGAGCGGCTCTTCAGGAGCGAAGTCGATCCGGCGACGATCGCCTGCGCGGTGCTCGAGCCGGTCCAGGGCGAAGGCGGTTTCATCCCGATGCCGCCGGACTTCCCCCAGCGCCTGCAGGAGCTGCTCGGCCGCCACGGGATCCTCTTCGTCGCCGACGAGGTGCAGAGCGGCGTCGGTCGCACGGGCACCGTCTGGGCGATCGAGCAGTATGACGTCGAGCCCGACCTGCTCGTGTCCGGGAAGTCGCTCGGCGGCGGGCTCCCGCTCGCCGCGGTCACCGGCCGGGCCGACGTCGTCGACGCCGTCGACCCGGGCGGGCTCGGCGGGACCTTCGGCGGCAACCCGCTCGCCTGCGCCGCGGCGGTCGCCGTGCTGGAGGAAGTGCGGCGCCCCGAGTTCCTGGAGCGGGCGCGCGAGCTCGGCGAGGTGATCCGCAGGCGGCTCGACCAGCTGGCGGCGAGGAACGCCTCCATCGGGGAGGTTCGCGGCCTCGGCCCCATGCTCGCGCTCGAGCTCACGGAGCGGACGCCGGACCTGGCGACGGCGGTGACGACGACCGCCCGCGACAAGGGCCTGATCCTCCTCTCCTGCGGCCTCTACGGGAACGTGATCCGGATCCTCGTGCCGCTCGTCATCTCGAATGGGGATCTCGCGCGCGGGCTCGAGCTCCTGGAGGAGTCGCTTGTCGACGCAGGCGCGGCTGCAGCCTGATCCCACCGCCGAGGCGGCGCCCGCGCCGTTCGACGTCGAGGCGATCGCCCTCTACCGGTCCTTCGGGGACGTCGCCGCCGTAGACGGCA
>DASTWB010000061.1:0-2036 GCA_035758725.1 Gaiellaceae bacterium | reverse complement strand
CGACCGCCGGCCGGCCGGTTCCTTGCGGCCGCGAAACGCCGGGGCGAGCCGCTCGGGGATCGTCACCTGGACGCCGCCCGAGAGCGTGACTCGGACGAACTCCTCGATCTGATCGCCTGCCCCGCGCGTACTGGGCGCCGCCACCACGTCGACGTCCCGTCGTTCGGCGATCGCCTCGAGCCGTTCGCGCTCGTCGTAGGCGCGCAGGTCGACGCGGCAGCCGCTCTCACGCTCGAAACGCGCGACGTCGTCGTCGATCCAGGCGGGCGCGAGCAGGCGGACCTCCGGCTCGGGATCGCCGCCGCCGCATCCGGCCACGCCCGCCAGTAGTGCCACGGCGAGAAGCGCCCGGGCAGACATACTCGCCATTGTGTCCACGTTCGACCGCGTCGCCGACCTTCCGCTCGTTGTCGAGAGCCACGAGCTCGAGCAGCTGGAACAGGCGGTGTCGAGCGACTTCATTCGCACGACGACCCAGGTGCATCTCCGCGGAGGTGGGGCCGACGGGGTCGGCGAGGACGTCACGTACGACGGCGAGGCGCACGACCGGCTCCGAGCCGCTTCGCCGCTTCGACTCGAGGGCGAATGGACGCTGCGGACGTTCTCGGAGCACCTGGACGGGCTCGACCTCTGGCCGGAGCCGCCGGGGATGGCGGCCTTTCGTGACTACCGCCGCTGGGCGTTCGAGAGCGCCGCGCTCGACCTGGCGCTGCGACAGGCCGGCCGCTCGCTCGCGGACGTGCTCGGCCGTTCTCCTGGGCCGGTGCGCTTCGTCGTCTCGTTGCGCCTCGGTGAGCCGTCGTCGATCGAGCCGATCCGACGACTGCTCGAGGACTACCCGGAGATGCGGTTCAAGCTCGACCCGGTTCCCGACTGGACGCCGGAGCTCGTCGCCGAGCTCGCCGGGCTCGGCCGGGTCGACGTCGTCGACCTCAAGGGGCAGTACTCGGGCACCGTCGTCGACAATCCGCCCGATCCGGGGCTGTACCGCCTGGTTGCCGAGAGCTTCCCGGACACCCTCATCGAGGATCCCGCCCTGACCGAGGAGACCGACCCGGTGCTGGAGCCGCACCGCGACCGGGTCACGTGGGACGCGCCCATTCACTCGGTGAGCGACATCGAGGGACTGGCCTTCCCGCCCCGGACGATCAACGTCAAGCCCTCCCGGTTCGGGCCGCTCGAACGGCTCTTCGACACGTACGACTACTGCGCGTCGAACGGCATCGGGATGTACGGCGGCGGGCAGTTCGAGCTGGGCGTCGGGCGCGCGCACATCCAGTACCTCGCCTCGGTCTTCCACCCGGACGGATCCAACGACGTCGCCCCCGGCGGGTTCAACCTGACCCCGGTGCCGCCGGGGCTTCCGACGAGCCCGCTGCCGCCTCGGGTCGACGCCGTCGGTCTTCCGCGCACCTGAGCTGACGCACTTCCGTCACGCCCGCGTGAGCCACAGGCGCGGATTGCCCGGCTAGCGTCGGGCGCATGACGAAGATCACGACGGCGTGGGGAAGCGCGAAGCTCGTCGAGGAGGTGACGCTGCCGCAGCGGGCCGGTCAGAAGCGATTCGCGTCGGTCGTCCAGCTCCTGGAGGACGACAAGGGCGACTGGCTCGTCCGGTTCGCCTACACGACGGACGGCACGGCGAGGCGCGGTCCCGTGACCCTCCGCGGCGCCGACCTCGAGCGGCTGCGGGACCGCCTGGCCGACCACCCCTCGCTCGCCGCCGCCCTCGGGTTCGTCGGCGGGTAGGCGAGGCCGCCTGTGGGACGTTTCCGGCGCCGCAGGACCGGGAAGATCCGGAGCCGCACAGGTTCTGTGACCGAATTCGTCGGAGGTGCGGAATGTCCGACTTCTTCGATCAGTGGGATCGCTGGCTCGAGCGGCTGGGCTCGAACGGGCGCGAAAGGCCCGTTGACGACCAGGCCGAGCAGCACGACGCCGAGTCGTCGGACGCCGGCTCGAGCGTTCCGCGCGCGGTCGAGAAGCCGTACGAGCGCTAGGCGGCGACGGCGGCTCGCTCGCGGGCCGTCGCGATC
>DASTWB010000025.1:0-2831 GCA_035758725.1 Gaiellaceae bacterium | reverse complement strand
CTTCGCCAGCCGACCCATCGGCAGGTGCACCCGCCGCCGCTCGTACGCCGCCGGATCGTCGCCGAAGATTCGCAGCAGAAGCGGCGTCTCCACCGGCCCCGGACACAGCGCGTTCACGCGGACGCCCTGTCGTGCGAACTGCACGCCCAGCTCCCGCGAGAGCGAGAGGACCGCGCCCTTCGACGCCGTGTACGAGATCTGCGACGTCGCCGCTCCGAGCAGCGCCACGAACGACGCGACGTTGATCACGGAGCCGCTGCCCCGCTCGAGCAGGTGCGGGATGCCGTACTTGCAGCAGAGGTAGACGCCCTTCGTGTTCACGTCCTGGACGCGCTGCCACGCCTCGGGCTCGGTGTCCAGGATCGACGCGTCGTCCGCCGGCGAGATCCCGGCGTTGTTGTAGAGGACGTCGATCCCGCCGTAGCGCTCCGCGGTGGCCGCGTACATCGCCCGGACACTGTCCGCGTCGACCACGTCCACCTGGACGGCGAACGCGTCCCGCGCCTCGCCGGCGGTCTGCTCGGCCGCAGCGCGGTCGACGTCGGCGACACACACCTGCGCCCCCTCCTCCGAGAAGAGCAGCGCCGCGTCGCGCCCCATGCCGCCGCCGGCGCCCGTGATCACGACGACCTTGCCGTCGAGCCGGCCCACGTTACGCCCCGGTCGCGACGTACACGTTCTTGACCTCGGAGTAACCCTCGAGTGCATGCATCCCGAGCTCCCGGCCGAACCCGGACTGCTTGAACCCGCCGAAGGGCGTTGACACCCGGACGGACGTATTCGAGTTGACGGAGAGGACGCCCGTGTCCACCGCCCGGGCGACCCGCATCGCCCGGCCGACGTCCCGGGTCCAGATCGACCCCGACAGCCCGTAGGGGGTGTCGTTCGCGATCCGGACGGCATCGGCCTCGTCCTCGAACGGGATCACGGCGGCGACCGGGCCGAAGACCTCCTCGCGGGCGACGGGATCGTCGTTCGTCGCCTCCACGAGGGTGCAGGGGAACCAGAAGCCGCGATCGGACGGTGTGTTTCCACGAAAGACAACGCTACCGTTCGCGTAGGACGACACCTTCTCGCGGTGCTCTGCGGAGATCAGCGGCCCCATCTCGGTCGCGTCGTCCTCGGGGTCGCCGACGCGGACCGCGGCAGTGCGCTCCACGAGCAGCTCGAGAAACCGGTCGTAGGCCGAGCGCTCGACCAGGATCCGCGAGCGCGCGCAGCAGTCCTGGCCCGCGTTTCCGAACACCGCGTACGGCGCTCCCGCCGCTGCGCCCTCCAGGTCGGCGTCCGCGAAGACGACGTTCGCCGACTTCCCGCCGAGCTCGAGCGTCACGCGCTTGATCGTCGCCGCGGCTCCGGCCATCACGGACCGGCCTATCTCGGTCGACCCCGTGAAACCGATCTTCGCGACGTCCGGATGCTCGACCAGCCGCTGACCGACGACCGACCCGGAGCCTGCCACGACGTTGACGACACCCTCGGGCACGCCGGCCTCCAGGGCGAGCTCGCCGAGACGGAGCGCGGTCAGGGGCGTGAGCTCCGCCGGCTTCAGGACGACGGTGTTCCCGCAGGCGAGCGCCGGACCAAGCTTCCAGCTCGAGATCGCGATCGGGAAGTTCCACGGCACGATCAGCCCGACGACTCCCAGCGGCTCCCGGAAGGTCAGGTCCACGCCGCCGGGGACGGGAATCGTCTCGCCGTAGTGCTTGTCCACGGCTCCCGCGTAGAAGTAGAAGACGTCGGCGACCATCTGCACCTCGCCGCGCGAGTCGCTGATGGGCTTGCCGACGTTCGCCGTCTCGAGCCGCGCGAGCTCCTCGCCGTGCTCCTCCACGAGCCCCGCGACTCGCCGCATGAGCCGCCCGCGGTCGCCGGGCGCCAGCGCCCGCCACCCCTCGAACGCCGCCCTGGCGGCGGCGACGGCGCGGTCGGTGTCCTCGGCCGTCGCCCCCCGAACCTCGGCGATCGCCTCCTCGGTCGCCGGGTTGACGACGACGGTCACGCCCGCTCCTCCCGGTAGCGCCGGGCCTCGTTGACGAGCGCCTCGAAGAGCGCGAAGTCCTCTCCCTCCTCGGGGTGCCAGAGCACGCCGAGCGCGAACCGCTTCGTGGAGTCCTCGAGCCCTTCCACCACGCCGTCGTCGGCCCAGGCCACCTCCCGGAGACCCCTGCCGATCCGCCCGTACCCCTGGTGGTGGTGCGACTTGACCGGAGCATGCTTGCCGAGGAGCCCGCCGAGCCTGCTGTCGGGCGCGAGCTCGACCCCGTGGTCGGAGAACGCGCCGGGCACGTGCCGGTGCAGTTCGTGCCCGACGGCCTCCGGAAGGTGCTGGACGAGGTCGCCGCCGCGGGCGACGTTCAGCAGCTGCGAACCGCGGCAGATCGCCAGCACGGGCATGTCGCGGTCGAGCGCCGCCCCGAGGAGATGCATCTCGGCAGCGTCCCGTGCCTTTCGCGGCTCGTCGGTCTCCGAGTGCGGCGCGGCGCCGTAGAGCTCCGGGTCGAGGTCTCCCCCGCCGGAGAAGATGACGCCGTGGAGCGCGTCGAGCGTCTCCTCCAGCCCGACCTCCGACGGTGGGACCACGAGCGGCCGGCCGCCTGCGTGCTCGACCGCGCGTACGTAGGCCAGCGGGATGACCGCCGCCTCCTCGGTCCACACGCCCCAGCGGATCTCCTCCGCGTAGGACGTGATCCCGATCAGCGGCCTCATCCTCGCTCGTAGAGGCGCTCCCGCTCGTAGCAGGTCACGGCCTGGTCGAAGAGCCGCTGCTCCGTCCGCGCGTAGTTCAGGTAGTGGTCGACGACCTCGTCACCGAGCGCGGCCCGCGCCAT
>DASTWB010000238.1:0-2070 GCA_035758725.1 Gaiellaceae bacterium | reverse complement strand
GTTCCTCGCGCCGATCCCGTACCGCGGGAAGCGGAACGAGCCAGCGTACGTCTTCGAGACGGCGCGGAAGGTGGCCGAGGTCTGGGGGACCACGCTCGACGAGGTGGCGCGGGTCACGACGGAGAACGTGAGGCGGCTCTTCCGGATCTAGCGGCCCCCCTCTCCCCGGCCCTCTCCCCCAGTCGCTGCCCTCTTCATCGGCCACTTCTCGCCGACTGCGCCCCGGCCGGCGATGTGGCCAACCATGTGCGCTGGCGCGGGGAGAGAGGGGGGTCTTCAGGTCGCGGTCGCGGTCGAGGTCGCGCGCGCCGCCTTCGCCTGCACCTCCCCGAGCAGGTACCCGAGCAGCCGCTCGTGCCGGCGGTCGAGCCCGACGAGGGCGACCCTCCCGTCGCGGTCGAGCGCGTACGCGAGGAACGCGAGCCCCGTCGGATGGACCTCGCGCAGCGAGGATACGTCGACCTGGACGCGCACGTCCTCCGGGAGCGCCTCGATCTCGGCGACGAGCCGCCGCGCCTCGTCGAGGTCGAGCGGGTCCCGGGGCCGGACGACGACGTCGGCGCTCACTGCTCTACCCTCCGGCCGAAATCTGGCTCGTGGGTGCCGGTGACGGGACGCTTGGTCGTGCTCTTCCGGTGCCTCCCCGATGACGGCCTGCAGCGCTCGCCGCTCGACGGCCCGCGTGAGACCCGCCGCTTCGGGGAGGCCGGAAGGTCCCAACCGGCCACAGGGTGTTGCGCCCAGAGCAGCTGAAGCTCGGAGCGCCTGTCAGTGAGCGACCGGCAGGACCTTCCGGCACCGGCGAGCCTAACCCGAGGAGGCAGCCGATGCGTCGTTTCGCTGGGATCGACTGGGCGTCCGCCGATCACGCGGTCTGCGTCATCGACGAGCGCGCCAAGGTGCTGCACCGGGCCATGGTGGCCCACACGCGCGAGGGACTCGCAGAACTCGTGCGCGCGCTCCGCAAGTTCGGTCCACCGATCGATCTGCCCGTCGCCATCGAGCGGCCGTCGGGCTTGCTGGTCGACGTGCTCGTCGAGGCGGGCTTCCAGGTCGTACCCATTCACCCGAATGCGGTGAAGGCGTCCCGCCCCCGGTACGCCGCTGCCGCGAGCAAGACCGACCTCGGCGATGCGTTCATGCTCGCCGACCTGCTCCGGACCGACGGCCATCGCTTCCAGCCGCTCCGTCCGCACTCCGACGAGACCCGCGCGCTCCGCGCCCTGGTCCGCACCCGCGACGACCTCGTCGCCGAACGCGTCGGTCTCGCCAACCAGCTCCGCGCGCTCCTCGACCGCTTCTGGCCGGGCGCCGGCGCCATCTTCGCTGACGTCGACTCGCCCATCGCGCTCGCGTTCCTGCGTCGTTACCCGACGCCCCAGAGCGCCGAGCGGCTCGGAGAGAAGCGCCTCGCCACGTTCCTGGCCCGCCACGCCTACTGTGGCCGCCGCTCCGCGGCCGAGCTCCTCGAGCGTCTGCGCAGCGCACCCACGGGGCTCACCGGGGAGGCGGAGGTCGACGCGAGCGGCGAGCTCGTCCTCTCCCTCGTAGCCGTACTCGAGCCGCTCGTCTCCCAGATCCAGCGCCTCACAGCCGCCGTCGAGCACGCTCTCGAGACCCACCCCGACGGCGCCCTCGTCGCATCCTTCCCGCGCGCCGGCCGCGTCAACGCCGCCCAGATCCTCGCCGAACTCGGTGACGACCGCGCCCGCTTCGTCAGCGAGGAACACCTCGCCGCCGAGGCCGGCGTCGCTCCCGTCACCAAGGCCTCCGGAAAGAGCCGCGCGGTCGGGTTCCGCTGGGCTTGCAACAAGCGCCTCCGACAGGCCGTGGTCTGCTTCGCCGACAACTCCCGGCACGCCTCCGCCTGGGCCGCCGGCGTCTACCAGCGCGCGCGTGCCCGCGGTTGCGACCATCCGCATGCCACTCGCGTCCTCGCTCGCGCGTGGATACGCGTCCTCTGGCGCTGCTGGCGCGACCGCAAGCCGTACGACCCCTGCCTCCACCACGCCGCCGCAGCCCTCCTCACGGCAGCCGGCTGAGCGAGGGGTTGACACAGGGTGTCTCACG
>DASTWB010000215.1:0-3515 GCA_035758725.1 Gaiellaceae bacterium | reverse complement strand
CGCGGCGGTCTCCACGACACCGCCCGAGACGGCGTTCACGCGAATCCCGCGTGGCGCGAGCTCCACGGCCAGATACCGGACGAGCGACTCGAGCGCCGCCTTGGAGGTCCCGACGAGCACGTAGTTCTCCAGCACTCGAGTCGAGCCGAGGCTGGAGATCCCGATGATCGACGAGCCCTTCGGCATCGTCGGCGCCGCAGCCCGCGCCAGCGACAGGAGCGCCCGCGCATTCGCGCCCAGCGTCCAGTCCCAGTGCTTGTCCTCCGTCTCGAGCGCCGGCCGGATCACGCCCGTGGCCGCGTTGTGGACGACGACGTTCCAGGGCCCCTGCGCCTCGACCTCCCCGAGGACCCGCCCGGATGTGACGTTGCCGCGGAGGAGCAGCGGCTCGGCGCCGAGCCCACGGAGCTCGTCGGCCGTCCTCTCGGCCGCGGTGTCGTTCCGCATGTACCCGACCGCGATCCGCTTCGCGCCCAGCTCCGCGAAGCGAAGGGCGATGGCCTTGCCGATCCCGCGCGAGCCGCCGGTGACGAGCACCGACGCTCCCTCGAACTGCGTCATCCCTTCGGCGGAAGGGGGTGATCCGCGGGCGCGGAGCTCGGGATCGTCTCCCAGCCGATGCGCGAGCGCGGCTCCGGCCGCGAGTCCTCCGCCTTCGACGAGGCATGGCCCAGGCGGTCGAGGAGCTCGATCTGCTCCTCGCCGTAGCGCCTGACCGGGTGGTCCTCCGGCAGCCCGTCCACGAGCTCCCGCACCCGCGCGCGGATCTGGTACGCGAAGTGGGGCGTGGCCGGCCCGACGAGGGCGTCGATGTCTTCCCTGGTCGGCTCGCGCTCCATCGCGCGGAACGCTACCGCCCCGGCCGCCGGTACGCGTGCACGACGATCGAGCCGTACGTCCGGTGGTCGACGAGATCCCAGACGAGCTTGTCGTCGAGCGCCGGGAAGATCTTCTTTCCGACGCCGAGGATCACCGGGAAGATCATCAGCCGAACCTCGTCGACCAAGTCGTGCTCGAGCAGGCCGTGGACGAGCAGGTTGCTGCCGTGGACGACGACGTTCCCCTCGACCTGCTCCACGAGGCGAGGGACGGACTCGGTGAAGTCGCCCTCGAGCACCGTCGTGTTGTTCCACTCCGGATCCTGGAGCGTGGAGGAGACCACGTACTTCGGCATCGAGTTGAACTTGTCCGCGAAGCCGACCTCGTCCGTCCGCTCGGGCCAGGCCGCCGCGAAGCCCTCGTAGGTCACGCGGCCCAAGAGGAGCGCCTCGCTCTCCAGGAGCTCCTCGAGCTTGTAGTCGTACTGGCCCTCGTCCGGGAACTCGAAGCTCCAGTTCGTGTGCCGGTAGCCCTCCTCGCCGCCGGGCGCCTCCATGACCCCGTCGATCGATACGAACTCGGTGACGATCAGCCTCCCCATCGTGCGCTCCTTTCTCGTTTGCTGCAGTGAAGACGGTCGGGCGGCTCGGATCTCATCGGTAGGTTCGCTCCGTGCGTCGCCCGACCGCCGCCGAGGTCATGCTGCTCGTGACCGTCTCGATCTGGGCGTTCAACTTCACGGTCACCCGCTATGCCCTGACGCACGGCTTCCAGCCGCTCGCCTACTCGTCGCTCCGCTTCGCCGCCGCCGCCGTCGTCGTCTCCGGCATCACGTACGGCCTCGAGCGATCGCTCCGGCTCCAGCGCAGGCACCTGCTCCTCCTCGGCGGCGCGGCGATCGTCGGAATCTACGTGAACCAGATCGCGTTCTCCTACGCGATCCACCTCACGAACGCATCGACGACGGCGCTCGTGTTCGGGAGCCTGCCGATTCTCACCGCTGCCTTCGCCCATGTGGTCGGCGTCGAGCGGCTCCACCGGCGGTTCTGGATCGCCGCCGCCATCTCGTTCGCAGGCGTGGCGCTCGTCGCCGCCGGGTCGTCGGGGGGCGTATCGGGCAACCTGCTCGGGGACATCCTCGCCTTCGTCGCCGCGGCGACGTGGGGGATCTACTCGGTCGCGATCGTCCCGCTTCTCAGCCGCTACTCGGTCTGGCGCATCAGCGCGGTCGCCCTCCTGGTCGGATCGGTCCCGGCGCTCCTGACGGCGCTGCCGCAGCTCGCCGACCAGTCCTGGGACCTCGGCGCGCTCGTCTGGATCGGCTTCGCGTTCGCCGTCCTCGGCCCGCTCGTCCTCACCAACGTCCTCTGGTTCACGGCCATCGACCGAGTCGGTCCGTCTCGCGCCACCCTCGTGACGAATCTCCAGCCGTTCCTGGCCGCGCTCTTCGCGGTGCTCCTGCTCTCGGAGGAGCTGGGCTGGCTGCAGGTTCTCGGCGGCGTGGCGATCGGAGCCGCACTGCTGATCGCCCGGCGGCGACCTGCCCTCGAATCCGCCTAAGATGCGACCTATGAGCGCCACCGACTTCATGCCGCTGCAGGGCTGGGACCACGTCGAGTTCTGGGTCGGGAACGCGAAGCAGGCCGCGTACTTCTACGAGCAGGCGTTCGGGTTCACGCGCACGGCGTACGCCGGCCCCGAGACGGGCGTGCGTGACCGCGCCTCCTACGTGCTCGAGCAGGGGGAGATCCGCTTCGTCCTCTCGAGCGGGCTTCGGGGAGGCAGCGAGGTCACGGAGTTCGCCTGCCGGCACGGAGACGGCGTCAAGGACATCGCGCTCCGGGTCCCGAGCGCGGACGAGGCCTACCGTCAGGCCGTGCAGCGCGGCGCCCGCGGAATCGCCGAGCCGCACTGGGTCGAGGACGAGTTCGGGCGCGTCGAGCTCGCCTCGATCGGCACCTACGGCGAGGTGATCCACACCTTCGTGAACCGCGCGGACTACGCCGGGTCGTATCTGCCCGGCTACCGCTCCCTGCTGGAGAACGGCCAGCCGGCGACCGGCGTCGGCCTGATCGCGCTCGATCACGTCGTCGGAAACGTCGAGCTCGGCCGCATGGATCACTGGGTCGGCTTCTACGAGCGCGTCTTCGGGATGACGAACATCATCCACTTCGGCGACGACCAGATCCAGACCGAGTACTCGGCGTTGATGTCCAAGGTGATGTCGGACGGGAGCGGGAAGATCAAGTTCCCGATCAACGAGCCGGCCGAGGGCAAGCGCAAGAGCCAGATCGAGGAGTACCTCGAGTTCAACGGGGGCCCCGGCGTCCAGCACATCGCGATGCAGAGCGAGGACATCGTCCGCACCGTCGAGACGATGAAGGAGCGCGGCGTCGTCTTCCTGGACACGCCGGAGACGTACTACGAGGACGTGGAGGCGCGCGTCGGCGAGATCTCCGAGGACTACGAGGACCTGAAGCGGCTCCGGATCCTGGCCGACCGGGACGAGGACGGCTACCTGCTCCAGATCTTCACGAAGACCGCGCAGGACCGCCCGACCGTCTTCTTCGAGGTCATCGAGCGCCACGGGGCGACGACCTTCGGGGAGGGCAACTTCAAGGCCCTCTTCGAGTCGATCGAGCGCGAGCAGGCGCTGCGGGGGAACCTGTAGTTCCCCTTTCGCTCGAAGTCTCACG
>DASTWB010000201.1:0-3099 GCA_035758725.1 Gaiellaceae bacterium | reverse complement strand
GAGCTGCAGCGCGAGGGGAAGATCCGCCACGTCGGCCTCTCGAACGTGGACACGCGGCAGCTAGCGGCGGCGCAGAAGATCGTCACCGTCGTCTCGGTGCAGAACCGCTACAACGTCGGCGACCGCTACCACGAGGGCGTCGTCGACGCGTGCGAGCGCGAGAGCCTGGCGTTCCTCCCCTGGTTCCCGCTCGGGCTGGGCGAGTTGGCGCTCTCGACCGGAAAGCTTGCGGAGATTGCGCGGGCGCGGGGCGTGACAGCGGCCCAGGTCGCGCTCGCATGGCTGCTCCGCCGCTCGCCGGTGATGCTGCCCATCCCCGGGACATCGTCCGTCGAGCACCTGGAGGAGGACGTCGCCGCCGCCGGGCTCCAGCTCTCCGAGTCGGAGGTCGCCGAGCTCACCCGCGCGTCCGCGGCGTCGCTCTGATGGTCCTCTCCGACCGCACCATCCGCAGGCTTCTGGACGAAGGACGGATCGAGATCGACCCGTACGACGCCTCGCTCCTGCAGCCGTCGAGCGTGGACGTCCGCGTCGACCGCTTCTTCCGCGTCTTCCACAACGCGCGCTACCCGTACATCGACGTGAAGGAGCCGCAGGAGGATCTCACCGAGCTCGTCGAGATCGACGGCGACCGGCCGTTCATCCTCCACCCGGGCGAGTTCGTCCTCGCCTCCACGCTGGAGCGGATCCGCCTGCCGGACGACCTCGTCGCCCGGCTCGAGGGGAAGTCGAGCCTCGGCCGTCTCGGCCTCCTGATCCATTCGACCGCGGGCTTCATCGACCCCGGCTGGGACGGCCACGTCACGCTCGAGCTCTCGAACGTCGCCAACCTCCCGATCACGATCTACCACGCGATGAAGATCGGGCAGCTCTCGTTCGTCCAGCTCTCCGAGCCGGCCGAGACGCCGTACGGCGCCGGCGCGCTCGGGTCCAAGTACCAGGGCCAGCAGGGCCCCACCCCGAGCCGGTACTACGAGAACTTCCGCGAGCGCGTCAGGTGAGGGTTCTCGTCACCGGGGCGACGGGCTTCGTCGGGCCGAAGGTCGCGAACGCCGTCGCCGACGCAGGTCACGAGGTGCGGGTGCTCGAGCGCAAGCCGGGCTCGTGGCGCGACGCGGGGATCCGCTGCCGCGAGGCCGCCCAGGGCGACATGACCGACGCGGACAGCCTCCGGCGCGCCGCCGAAGGGCAGGACGTCGTCGTCCACCTCGTCGCGATCCGGCAGGGCCGGCCGGAGCAGTTCCAGCGCGTGATGATCGACGGCACCCGCAATCTCCTCGCCGCGGCGAAGGAGGCCGGTGCCCGGCGCTTCGTGCTCATGAGCGCGCTCGGGACGAGCGAGCAGACGAAGGATCTCGTCCCCTACTACGGTGCGAAGTGGCAGGAGGAGCAGGACGTGCAGGCGTCGGGCCTGGAGCACGTGATCTTCCGGCCGAGCTTCGTCTTCGGCCCCGACGGAGGCATCCTGCCGACGTTCGTGAAGCTCGCGCGGTTCGCGCCGGTGACGGGCATCGTCGGCAGCGGCAAGCAGCGGATCCAGCCGATCTGGGCCGACGACGTGGGCGCCTACTTCGCCGCGTCGGTCGACAAGCCGGAGGCCGCCGGCCAGACGTTCGAGCTGGGCGGCCCCGACACCGTCACCTGGGACGGCCTCTGGCAGAAGATCCGCCAAATGCTCGGCATCCGCCGGCGTCCCACGATGCACCTCCCGACGAGGCTGATGCGGATCCCGGCGACGCTCACCGAGCGCCTGCCCGGGAACATCCCGCTCACCCGCGACCTGCTCACGATGCTCGAGGCGGGGGACAACGTCGTCTCCAACGACGCCGCCGTGCGCACGTTCGGCATCCCGCTCGTCCCGCTCGACGAGCAGCTGCGACGCGTCGGCTGAATTCCCCGAAGTCTCACGACTTCGCGGGACCGCATGAAGCCGGACGCCTACGCGGGCGCGCGTGTTCGGACCAGGGCCCGCGCGGCCTCGGCGATCGCCGAGGCGTCGATGCCTGCGGCGGCGAGCAGCTCTGCGGGCTTGCCCGAGTGCGGGAGGTCGCGCACGGCGAGGATCTGGACCGGCGGCCGGTCCTCGACGCCGGCGAGCGCAGCGAGGACGGCCTCGCCGAGCCCACCCTCCGCCCAGTGATCCTCCGCGGTGACGATCGGCGTGCGGATCGAGCGGAGCGTCTCCGCGTCGACCGGCTTGACCGAGTACAGGTCGATCACGCGCGCCGCGATGTCCTCCTCGGCCAGGCGATCGGCCGCGGCGAGCGCTTCGTGGAGGGTGATGCCCGCGGCGACGATCGTCACGTCGTCGTCGTCCGTCGACCGGATCGTCTTGCTGCCGCCCACCGGGAACTCCTCGCCGGCCTCGTAGATCACGGGCGTGTCGGCCCGGGTCGTCCGGAGGAAGGAGATGCCCTCGAGGCCGGCCATGGCCTTCACGAGCTTCGCCGTCTGGTTCCCGTCGCACGGGTAGAGGACGGTGGATCCGTTCACGGCCCGAAACGCCGCGAGGTCCTCGAGCGCCATCTGCGAGGGGCCGTCCTCGCCGATCGACACGCCCGCGTGCGAGCCGCAGAGCTTGAGCGTCGCGCGGCTGATCGCCGCCATGCGGACGAAATCGTAGGCGCGGCTCCAGAAGGCGGCGAAGGTCGACGCGAAGGGCTTCCAGCCGAGAACCTGGATCCCGACCGCGGCGGCCGCCATCTGCTGCTCCGCGATGTACATCTCGACGAAGCGCTCGGGGTGGGCTGCCTGGAAGATCTCTGAGTAGGTCGAGTTGGACACCTCGCCGTCGAGCACGACGACGTCGCCGTCCTCGCCGCCGAGCGCCGCGAGCGCCTCCCCGTACGCCTTGCGCGTCGCCACCTTGGAGCCGACCTCGTAGCGCGGCCATTCGGGCGTCCCGGGTGGATCGAAGCGGTGCCGCTCGGCCGGCTCCGGGGCGGGGACGTCGACCGTGATGTTCCGCATGCCGCCGAGCTCCGCGACGGCTTCCTCGGCCACGGCCTTGCCGTGCCAGCCTCCCTGGTCCTCGACCTTGGAGTACCCCTTGCCCTTGATCGTCTTCGCGACGATCGCGGCCGGCTTCCCGGTCGTCGC
>DASTWB010000046.1:0-3499 GCA_035758725.1 Gaiellaceae bacterium | reverse complement strand
CCCCTCGGACGGGCGGTCGGCAACGCGGTCGAGATTCGCGAGGCGGTCGCGACGCTTCGCGGCGACGGGCCTGCGGATCTCACCGAGCTCGCCGTCGCCTCCGCGGCGCACCTCGTCGCGCTCTGCGACGGCGCCGCGCCGGCCGAGGCGCGCTCGCGCGTCGAGGACGCCCTCGGGAACGGCGGGGCGCTGGCTGTCTACGAGCGCTGGGTCCGGGCGCAGGGCGGGGATCCGGACGAGGACGCCCTCCCGCGCGCGGCCGTCGTCCGCGAGCTCAACGCGTCACGGGACGGGGCGGTCGTCCGGCTCGGAGCCCTGGCCGTCGGCATGGCGTCGGTTCACCTCGGCGCCGGACGGGTCGTCAAGGACGAGGAGATCGACCATGCGGTGGGGATCGTCTGCCGTGCGAAGCGGGGGGACCGCGTCACGACGGGGGACGTTCTCGCCGAGGTCCATGCCCGTGACGACGCGTCGGCCGAGGACGCCCTTGCGGAGCTCGAGGCTGCCTACGAGCTCGCCGACGAGGCACCGCCGACGGGCGGGGTCATCCTCGAGACGCTCGCGTAGGCCCGGCCGACAACGGCGCGGCTAGGCTAGCCCCGTGCCCGAGCTGCCCGAGGTCGAGACGGTTCGCGCCCACCTCGAGCCGGTGCTCGTCGGCCGGCGCTTCGACCGAGTCGAGATCCGCGACCCGCGCGTGACTCGCCCGGCCGAGCCACGTGAGGTCGCCGCCGAGCTCGAGGGCGAGGTCGTCGCGGCGGTCGGGCGGCGCGGCAAGTATCTGGTTGTTCGGTTCGATTCCGGTCGGGTACTCCTGATCCACCTCCGAATGACGGGAACGATGCGGCACGAGAGAGACGGAGCGCCAGAGCACGATCCGCATCTCCGGGTCGTTGTCAACCTAGACGACGGGTCGGACGTCACGTATCGCGACGTCCGCAGGTTCGGCACCTGGCTCCTGCTCGAGCCCGGCGAGGAGACGGACTACCTCGCCCGGAGGCTCGGGGAGGAGCCGCTCACGCGCGCCTTCACGCCTGCAAGCCTCGCCGCACGCTTCAACCGCCGCCGCGCGCCCGTGAAGGCGGCGCTCCTCGACCAGCGAGCCGCAGCGGGCATGGGGAACATCTATGCGGACGAGGCGCTCTGGCGGGCGAGGATCCATCCGCTCCGGGCCGCCGGGGATCTGGACCGCGATGAGGTCACCCGGCTCCACAAGGCCGTACGCGAGGCGCTGAGAGCCGGCATCGCACGCCAGGGAACGACGTTGCGCGACTACCGCACGCCGGGGGGCGAGACCGGGAGGATGCAGACTGCGCTCAAGGTGTACGGCCGCGAGGGCGAACCGTGCTACCGCTGCGGCACCCAGATCGGCAAGACGCGCGCCGCCGGACGCGGAACCTGGTACTGCCCCAACTGCCAGCCGCTCGGCCCGAACGGCACCGGAGGCTGAGTGAGGGTCGTCGTGACCGGCGGAGCCGGATTCATCGGCTCGCATGTGGCCGACGCCTTCGTGCAGCGCGGTGACGACGTGCTGGTCGTCGACGACCTGTCGTCGGGGGCGCGCGACAACGTGCCGGCCGAGGTGGCGTTCGCCGAGCTCGACATCGCGGCCGCCGACGGCGTGGCGCACACGTTCGGCGAGTTCCGGCCCGATTTCGTCGCGCACCTCGCCGCCCAGTCGAGCGTCACCGTGTCCGTCAAGAACCCGCAGAGGGACTTCGCCTCGAACGTCCAGGGAACGTTCAACGTGCTCCGCGTGGCGAGCGAGCTCGGCGCCCCGACGGTCTTCGCCTCCACCGCCGGCGCGCTCTACGGCGAGGGCGCCCCGATCCCGACGAACGAGTCCTACGTGCCGCAGCCGCTTTCCCCTTACGGGGCGTCGAAGCAGGCCGCAGAGGCATATGTCGGCACGCTGCAGCGGTTCCACGGGATCGACCACACCGTGCTGCGCCTCGGGAACGTCTACGGGCCGCGGCAGAGCCCACACGGCGAGGCCGGGGTCGTCGCGATCTTCAGCGAGCGGCTGATCCGCGGCGAGACCGTCATCGCCTACGGCCGTGGGACGCCGACCCGCGACTACGTCCACGTGGGCGATATCGTGCGCGCCTTCGTCGCGCTGTCGGACCGCCCGACTGCCGGGACGTTCAACCTCGGCTGGGGCCGGGAGGTGTCGGTGCTGGAGGTCCTCGAGGGCCTGCAACGAGCCGCCGGGACCGCGGTCGAGCCGCAGCTCGAGCCACTGCGGGCCGGTGAGCTCACCAGGAGCGCGATCGACGCGTCCGCGGCCGAGCAGGCCTTCGGCTGGCGTCCCGAGCGGGAGCTCGAGTCCGGGCTCGCCGAGACGTTTCGCTGGTACGCCGAGACGCACGGCTGAGTCGACAGACGCCGGCGCTACGCTCTGACGGCGGTGCGCGGAGCCCAGCCTCGGAGCCTCGATGCCGACGCGGCCCCCGCCGCGCGTCCGCGCGCGCTCGCGCCCGATCTCGGACATGTCGCGGTCGGGATCGGGGCGGCCGCCGGGATCGCCGCCCTGGGTGCCGCCGACGGCGGGTACTTTCCGCCGGCGTGGGGCTGGACCGCTCTCGTGGCGCTCTGGCTCGTCATCGCCTGGCTGCTCCTGGGCCGGGCGGCGCTTCACGGCGGCCGCCTCGCGCTGGCATTCGCCGGCGGCCTGAGTGCTCTCGCCACGTGGACGTGGCTGTCGCTGCTCTGGACGGACAACACGACGCAGACGGTCCTCGAGGGCTTCCGCATGCTCGCGTATGCCGGCGTCGCAGCCGCGCTGGTCCTCGTGCTCCGCTCGGACGCGGCGCCTGCGCTCCTGCGCGGCGTGCTGGCCGCGCTCGTGCTCGTCTCGGCGTACGGGCTCGGGACCCGGCTGTTCCCGGACCGCCTGGGAACCTACGACCCGATCTCCGAGTACCGGCTGTCGGAGCCGCTCGGGTACTGGAACGGGTTCGGCATCTTCGTCGCCGTCGGCCTCCTGCTCGCGCTCGGTGCGGCCGCCCGCGAGCGGAACGTCGCGCTCCGCGCCGCCGCCGCAGCGGCGTTCGTGGTGCTCGTCCCCGCGCTGTACTTCACGTTCAGCCGCGGAGCGTGGGTCGCCCTGCTCGCGGGCCTCGCGGCGGCCGTCGCGCTCGACCCCCGCCGCCTCCAGCTGCTCGTGGCGCTGATCGTCGTGGGCATCCCGGGGCTCGTCGTCGCCGCGATCTCCTCGAGTTACGAGGCGCTCGTTCGCAGGGATTCACCGTTGAGCGCCGCGCAGGAGCAGGGCAGCGAGCTGGCGGTGGTGATCGTCCTGTTCGCAGTGGTTGCCGCCGGGGCGACCGTGGCGCTTGCGGCCGGCGAGCGCCGATACGTGCCCTCACCCGCGGTCCGCCTCGGGTTCGCCGCGCTGGTCGCTGTCGTCGCGCTCGGCGCAGCGACCGCGGCCGTCGTCCGCTTCGGCGGGCCGGTCGACATGGTGGAGGAGGCGTACGACGCGTTCACGACGGCGCCG
>DASTWB010000023.1:0-10003 GCA_035758725.1 Gaiellaceae bacterium | reverse complement strand
CATGCTCCGCGTCGCCTGCCGGCGGAGGCTGTCCGTACGAGACGACCCACCCGGTCGGAGGCCCCTGGACCGCGTCTACGCCAGGTCGGCGAAGAGATCCACGACGTTGCCGTCCGGATCCCGGACCTGCGCGTAGCGCATGCCCCAGAACGCGTCCCACGGCTCCTTGTGGCTCGTGCCGCCGCCGTCGAGCAGCGCGGCATGGGAAGCGTCCACCTCGCCCGGCGAGTCGCAGCGGAACGCGAGCGCAGTCCGGTGCCCTCCGGTGGGTGGCTGCCACTCCGGGTCGAACGAGCGGATCGTCTCCTCGGTGTCGAGCATGACGCGGACGCCCGCCACCGATGCCTCGGCGTGCCCCTCGCCCTCGGCGCCCTCGGGGAACTCGAGCCCGAGGCGGCGGTAGAAGGCGAGTGCCCGGCCCATGTCGGACACGACGATCCCGATGGCCTCGAACCGCGGAGTCACGCCGCGTCCGCCGCCGTGCGGAGGCCGAGCTCGGCCGAGATCGGCTTCATCGCGTCCGTGACGGTCTGCACATGCTCGTCGAAATCTACGCCCAGCAGCTCGGCGCCGGCGTAGACCTCGTCCCGGTGGACGCCGGCCGCGAAGGACGGCTGCTTCAGCTTCTTCTTCACCGACTTCGGCGTCAGCGTCTCGATGCCGTCCGGCCGGACGAGCCCGCACGCGTGGATGAACCCGGCCAGCTCGTCGCACGCGAAGAGCGCCTTCTTCAGATCCGTGTCGCGCGGCATCGCGAGGTGCTCTGCGTGCGAGAGGACCGACTCGATGAGCTCCTCCGGATAGCCCTCTTCCCGGAGAATCGCCGCGCCGTCCTGCGGATGCTTGTCCAGCGTGGGGTGCAGCTCGTAGTCGAAGTCGTGGAGGAGCGCGGTCGCCGCCCAGAACTCCTCGTCGCCGCCGAGCTTGCGCGCATACGCACGAACTGCCGCCTCGACGGCGAGCGCGTGGCGCAGGAGGGCCTCGTTCTTCGTGTAACGAGTCAGGGTGTCCCAGGCGCGCTCGCGGGTGACCTCCACAGCGCTCAGTACGATACTCCGCTCGTGTCCGCCACCTTCGTATCCAGCGGGCTGATGGAGAGCTTCGTCATCGAGGGCGGGACGCCGCTCGCCGGGCGGGTCTCCGCAGCCGGGAACAAGAACGGCGCCCTGCCGATCCTCGCCGCGACCCTGCTCGCGAGCGAGCCGGTGACGCTCTCGAACGTCCCGCGCATCCGCGACGTCGACACGATGGTCGCCCTGCTCGCGGACGTGGGCGCCGACGTGGAGTGGCTGGGGCCGAACGAGATCCGCATCGATCCCACCGGTGCGACCAAGACGGAGCTCGATCCCGACCTGTGCAGTCAGATCCGCGCGTCGTTCCTCCTCGCCGGTCCGCTGCTCGCGCGTTTCGGACGCGCCAGCGTCCCGCCGCCCGGCGGCGACGTCATCGGCCGCCGCCGGCTGGACCCGCACATCCACGCGCTCGCCGAGCTCGGGGTCGAGATCGACATCAACGGCCGCTTCGACATGCACGCCTCGGGCCTCCAGGGCCGCCGGATCTTCCTCGACGAGGCGAGCGTCATGGCGACCGAGAACGCGGTCATGGCCGCCACGCTCGCAACCGGGGAGACCGTGATCGGCAACGCGGCGTGCGAGCCGCACGTCCAGGATCTCTGCCGCTTCCTCGGCGCTCTCGGTGCGCGCATCGAAGGCGTCGGCTCGAACGTCCTGCGGGTGCGCGGCGTCCAGCAGCTCGGCGGCGGCGAGTGGCGGATCGGGCCGGAGCACATCGAGGTCGCGAGCTTCATCGGCCTCGCCGCGGTGACGGGCGGCGACGTGACGATCGAGAACGTGGCGATCGACGATCTCGTCCCGATCCTTCCGGTCTTCGCCCGGCTCGGCGTCCAGGTCGAGCTGCTCGACTCGAGCGTCAGGGTTCCGGCGGGACAGGAGCTCGTGATCCGGGACGACCTCGGCGACCAGATCCCGAAGATCGAGGACGGGCCCTGGCCGGCGTTTCCGGCCGACCTCACCTCGATCGCCCTCGCGGTGGCGACCCAGGCGCGGGGAACCGTGCTCATCTTCGAGAAGATGTTCGAGAACCGCCTGTTCTTCGTGGACAAGCTGGTGAGCATGGGCGCCCGGATCATCCTCTGCGACCCGCACCGCGCGGTCGTCACCGGCCCGGCGAAGCTCTGGGGGCAGCGAATGGCGAGCCCGGACATCCGCGCGGGCATGGCGATGCTGATCGCGAGCCTCTGCGCCGAGGGCGTCTCGACGATCGGCAACGTGGGCGAGATCGACCGCGGCTACGAGCGGATCGACGAGCGCCTACGCGCGCTCGGCGCGAAGATCGACCGCGTCGAGAGCTAGCGCGAGCGGCGGACCCGCAGGACGATCCGGCCGGACGCAGCGGCGGCCAGTTCGGGCGCCCCGGCGTACTTGAGGCGCAGGACGTACCGCCCGGGGCGAAGCCGGGTCCTGAGGACGATGCGCCCGCCGGCCTTCGTCCGAGCCCGCGCGATCCGGTGCCAGGCACCGTCCCGCCGAACCTGGAGCGACACGCGCCGTCCCGCAGGTGAGATCGCGGCGAGCCGGGAGCTCAGCCTGGCGCGGACGCGGATGCGGGTCCGGCGCACCTGCCGCCGGACGACGCGCAGCGAGGCGAAGGCGCGCGACGGCGGGACGATCTCGCCGCCGTTCTGGGCCGTTGCGACCGCGCGGCCGACGTCGAGGAGGCCGTAGCCGAGCGCCCTCGTCCAGCGCCCGTCGCCCGACGCACTGCGCTTGAGGATCCACGCGACCTGGTCGCGCTCGAGCGAGGGGTTCGCGGCCCAGACGAGCGCGGCCGCGCCGGCGACCTGCGGCGCGGCGAACGACGTGCCGCTCGCGAAGCCGTAGAGGCCGTGGCTCGACCCCGGAAGCGGATAGCGGGGCCAGTTACGGCCGCGCGAGTACGAGGACACCGCGCCGAGGACGTTCTCGCCGGGCGCCGCGAGCGAGATCCACGAGCCGGTGTTCGAGAACGACGCGCGGCTCCCGGCCTTCGTCGTCGCGCCGACGGAGAGCCCGAAGCCTCCGCGACCATTCGAGCCGACCGGCTGGAGCAGCGCGGCCGGGTACTCGATCGGGTTGCCCTCCTCGAACTCGTTGCCGGCGGCTGCCACGACGAGGACGCCGTGCTCGGCCGCGTAGTCGAGCGCCTTCTTCTCGACCGCCGAGGTCTCGGTCCCGCCGATGGAGAGGTTGACGATCTTGGCGCCGTGGTTGACGGCGTAGACGATCGCGTCGGCCTCGTCGACGTCCGTGAACGAGCCGTCCGAGCGCCCGGACTGGATCAGCAGGAGCTGCGCGTCCCCGCCGAAGCCCGCGATTCCCTCGGCGTTCGAGACAGACCCGCCCGCGATCGAGGCGACGAACGTGCCGTGGCCGTGGAAGTCGCGGACGTCGGCGCTCCCGTTGAGGACGTTGTAGGTCTCCGGCTGCTTGGCGGCCAGGTCCGGCGCGGTGACGTCGGCGCCGGTGTCGATGACCGCGATCTTCACTCCCGCGGCCGCGCGGAGGACGGCATCGGGCACCGAGCTCGCGCGCGTCGCCGTGTATTGCCACTGGTACGGGACGCCCGCCGAGTACATGGCCGTGAGCCCCGGCTCGGACGCGGAGAAGCGCGGCTCGGGCGTCTCCACCGCTGCGATCCCGGAAAGCCGCGACACGCCGCGCGCGAACGTGCGCAGGTCGGCCGGACGGACTTCCACGGAACGGACGTCGGGAAGACGCCGAACGATGCGCGCCGGGTAGCGCCGAAGCGCCCGGTGCAGCGCGGTGCGGGACGCGTAGGTGACGACCGCGGTGTCCGCCGACGATGCGGAGGGCGACGCGGACAGCGCCGCGGGCACGCCGACTGCTGCGGCTCCGAGGATCGGGAGGACTGCCGCAACGAGCCGTACCGCACGGGGTGCGCTTGGGGATTGCATCGGGGCCGCCTGGAGCCGAGGTGTGGCTCGCCCGGTCGAAATCGGCCCTCCCGGAGCCCTGCGATACCCTCGTTCGAGCTATGGAGAGCGCTGCCGAACCGGGGCGGAGCACGCTGCCCGCGAGAATCGAGCTGGGCGGGAGCGGCCGGGCGAACGTCGCGACCGGCCTTCCGGTCCTCGACCACCTGCTCGGGCTCGTCGCCGCGCACGCAGGGTTCGATCTCCAGCTCGAGGTCGCACCCGGCGGCCCGGACGCCGTCGCCACCTCGGCAGGACGGGCACTGGGGGAGGCGCTCCGCGACGTCGTCGGCGCGAAGGGCGCCGCCGGCTACGGGTATTCGATGGTTCCCGCGGACGAGGCGCTCGCGAACGTCGTGCTGGAGGCGTCGGGCCGCCCGCTCCTCGTCTCGAACGTCGATCTCTCGGCCGCCCACGTCGCGGGTCTCGAGCGGGATCTCGTCTCCGCGTTCCTGCGGGAGCTCGCGGAGGGCGCCCGGCTCACGCTCCACGTCCGCCTGCTGCACGGGGAGGATGCGGAGCACGTGCTGGACGCGATCTTCAAGGCTCTCGGAGGAGCGCTCGCCAACGCGGCGGCGCCGCGAAAGGAGTAGCGAATGGCAGACAAGACCGTCGTCCGGACGGAGGCTGCGCCGGCGCCGTTCCAGGGCGCGCCGTACTCGCAGGCGATCGTTGCCAACGGGCTCGTGTTCGTCGCCGGGCAGGTGGGCCTCCGTCCCGACCACGGCGAGCTCGTCGGGGACGGGATCGCCGAGCAGACCGAGCAGGCCTTCGACAACATCCAGGCGATCCTCCAGGAGGCCGGGTCGGGCCTCGACCGGATCGTCAAGACAACCGTCTTCCTCGACGATTTCGACGACTTCGCGGCCATGAACGAGGTCTACGGGCGACGGATCGGGGAGAGCCCACCCGCACGCTCGACGGTCGAGGTCGCGAAGCTGCCGTCCGGCGCGAAGGTCGAGATCGAGGCGATCGCGGTCCTCTAACGGCCACAATTCGGGCATGAAGGCGCCCGAGGTCATCGCCACCCACGCGAACACGGACTTCGATGCGTTCGCGTCCCTGCTCGCCGCCAGGCGGCTCTACCCGGATGCGGTGGTCGCGATCCAGGGGACGCTGAACCGCAACGTCCGGGAGTTCTACCGTCTGCACGCGGACGAGCTCGACGCCGTCGAGGCGCCGCGGCTGGAGCTCGACAGCGTCCGGCGGCTGATCGTCGTCGAGACGACGTCCGCGTCGCGCCTGGGCGAGCTCGAGCCGGTCGCGCTCGACCCGGAGGTCGAGACCGTGGTGTTCGACCATCACGCCGGGGAGCTCCCGGGCTGGGTCAGGCCGGAGAACGCCGTCATCTCGCAGGACGGGGCGCTCACGACGACGCTCGTCGGCGTGCTCGCCGAGCGCGAGATCGAGGTCACGCCGCTCGAGGCGACTGCGTTCGCCCTGGGAATCCACGAGGACACCGGCTCGCTCACGTACCCGACGGCGACGCAACGCGATGCCGACGCCCTCGCCTGGTGCCTGCGACATGGAGCCCGGCAGGATCTCCTCGCCCGCTTCCTCCACACGCCGCTGACCGAGGAGGAGCGCGAGCTGCTGAGCGCCCTGATGGCCGCGGTCGAGATCGAGCGGGTGGCGGGGGTGGACGTGCTCGTCTCGGCCGTCGCCTGGCCGCGCCACGTCGACGGCGTCTCGAACCTCGCGCACAAGATCATCGACCTCACCGACTGCCGGGCCCTCGTCCTCCTCGTGGAGATGGACGACCGTGTCTTCGCGGTCACCCGCAGCAGGGCGCCCGAGATCGACGCGGCCGGCCTCGCCCGGGTGCTCGGAGGAGGCGGTCACTTCGAGGCGGCGTCGGCGATGTTCCGGGGGCCGCTGGACGAGGCGCGCGAGACCCTTCGCCGGGGGCTCGTGGAGGCCGTCCGGGAGCCGGTCCGCGCCCGTCAGGTCATGTCCCGGCCCGCGAGGTCGGTCGGCCCCGACGAGACGGTCGCCTCGGCGATGGTCGCCTGCCAGCGCTACGCCCAGAGCGGGATCCTCGTCGTCGACGGCGGGCAGCTGGCCGGGGCGGTCGGGCGTGAGGATCTCGACAAGGCCGTCGCGCACGGCCTGTCGCACGCGCCCGTGAAGGGGATCATGAGCTCGCGCGTCGTCACCGTTTCGGCGGACGCGCCGCTCCCCGAGCTGCAAGAGGCGCTTGCCGGCTCCACGGACGGCCGCCTGGCCGTGCTCGAGGAGGGACGGCTCGTCGGCGTCGTCACCCGCAGCGACGTCCTCCGGGCGCTCGGGGAGCAGCCCGAGGCGGAAGCCGAGGCGGAGGCGAGCCTCGCGGACGAGCTCACCGCGCTCGAGCGGCTGCAGGGCGTCTTCGAGGCCGTGTCGGCCGTCAGCGAGCCGTACGACGGCGTCTACCTCGTCGGCGGAACCGTGCGGGACATCCTGCTCGGCGAGCCGAACTTCGACGTGGACGTCGCGGTGGAGGGCGACGCGATCCAGCTCGCGCACAGCCTCGCCGACGCGCTCGACGGGCGCGTGCGGGCGCACCGGAAGTTCGGCACCGCGGTCGTCGTCTACGGGGATGACGAGCGCGTGGACGTCGTGACGGCGCGGACCGAGTTCTACGACGCGCCGGCTGCGCTGCCGAGCGTCGAGCACGCGACGATCCGCGAGGACCTCTTCCGGCGCGACTTCACGATCAACGCCATGGCCGTATCCCTGAAGGGCGACGACTTCGGTCGGCTGGTGGATCCGTTCAGCGGCCGGCGAGACCTCGACGCCAAGACGATCCGCATCCTCCACAACCTGTCCTTCATCGACGACCCGACGCGGATCTTCCGCGCCATCCGGTACGAGAGCCGGTACGGCTTCCGGATGGACGACCACACGCAGCGCCTCGCCCGGGGCACGATCGAGATGGGGCTCGTCGGCGACCTCTCCTCGGCCCGCCTGCGCGACGAGCTGATCGCGCTGCTCGAGGAGGGCGACGCGGGCGCCTCGATGCTCCGGCTGGCGGAGCTCGGCGCCGGCGCGGCGATCCACCCGCACCTCTCGGCGGACGAGGAGGCGGTCCATCTGCTCGAGCGGCTCCGGGCGCTGAACGAGGAGTACGGCACGGCCGTCCCGGCGTGGAGGCTCGCGTTCGCCGTGCTCGCGCGCCGGATGACCCCCGACGAGGTCTACGCCTGGCTCGAGCGGCTGAAGGTGCAGCGGCGGGACGGCGAGCGGATCGCGTCGGCCGTGACCGTCGCGCCGCGTCTGGTCGAACGGCTTCGGGCGGGCTCGGTCGAGCCGGCGGACGTCGTCGCAGCCGCCGATCCGTATGCCCCCGACGCGCCGCTCTTCGCCCTCGCGCTCGACGCGAGGCCGGAGCTGGACGACTACTTCAAGCGGCTCAGGAACGTGCAGCTGGAGGTGAGCGGCTCGGACCTCGCGGAGCTCGGGCTCGGCGAGTCGCCGGAGGTGGGGGAGATCCTCGCGGAGCTCCGCCGCCGGAAGCTGAACGGCCAGCTCGACGGGCGGGAGTCCGAGCTCGCGGCGGCACGGGAGCTCATCTCCACGACGTGATTCGCTGGGAGATCTCCGAGTCGTACGTCGTGGCGTTCTCCACGCGCGTCGGCGGCGTCAGCGACGGGCCGTACGAGTCGCTGAACCTGGGCGTCCTGACCGCCGACGATCCGACGCGGGTGTTCGAGAACCGCCGCCGGCTCGCCGAACGGATAGGGATCGAGCCCGAGCAGGCGCGGATGGCGTGGCAGCAGCACGGCGCAGTGGTCCGGAAGGCAACGCCCGAGGGAATCCTCGCCCGTGTGCGCCACCAGGCCTGCGACGGCTGGTGGAGCGACGAGCCGGGGCAGGGGATGCTGCTCTTGACCGCCGACTGCGTGCCCGTGGCGATCGCACGCGCGAACGGCTCGGCGCCCGCACTCGCCGTGCTGCACGTCGGCTGGCGGGGCCTGCTCGCGGGGATCGTCGAGAACGGCGTCGCGGCCCTCGGAGGACGCGTCCTTGCGGCGGCCGTGGGCCCCGGGATCGGGCCGTGCTGCTACGAGGTCGGTGCGGAGGTCGCCGAGCCGTTCGCCGCCCGGTTCGGCGGCGGCGTCGTCTCAGGCGGAACGCTCAACCTCTGGCGGTCCGTCGAGCTCGCGCTGAACCAGGCGGGGGTGGCCACCGTCGAGCGGACGGATCTGTGCACCTCGTGCCACCCGCAGCTCTTCTTCTCCCACCGGCGCGACGGCGGCGTGACCGGGCGCCAGGGAGTGATCGCAGCTGTCGCCTGACCGGATTCGCGAGCGGTACGAGCGGGTGAAGGCTGAGGTGGGCTCACGGGTCGCGGTCGTCGCGGCCACGAAGTACGTCTCGGTCGAGGACATGGCTGCTCTCGTCGAGGCCGGGATCGAGGTGGTGGGCGAGAACCGGGTGCAGGACCTCGAGGCGAAGCACGACCGCTACGGCGACGCCTTCCGCTGGCACTTCATCGGCCACCTCCAGAGCCGAAAGGCCAAGCGCGTGAGCGAGCTCTGCGACCTCGTCCACTCGCTCGATTCCGACTCCGCCGCGAAGCGCCTCGAGATCCCGGCGCTCGTCCAGGTGAACCTCGCCGGCGAGGAGACGAAATCCGGCGTTCCGCCGGCGGAGCTCGAGTCGTTCCTCGAGCGTTGCCCCGTCGAGGTGCGGGGGCTCTCGGCGATGCCGCCCTTCACCGACGACCCGGAGGCGTCGCGGCCGTACTTCCGCCGCCTCCGCGAGCTGGCCGAGCGTCACGGCCTCGCCGAGCTCTCGATGGGGACGACGCAGGACTACCGGGTGGCCGCCGAGGAAGGTGCGACCTTCGTCCGCGTCGGGTCCGTTCTCTGGCGCGAGGAATAGCCGCTCCCAGAGCTAATATCCCCTGCTCGATGGCATTTACGGACGTCTGGAACCGAACGCTCGTCTACTTCGGCATCGCCGAGGAGGACGACGACGACTGGGACGAGGACGGGTACGTCACGAACGAGGAGCTCGAGCGGACCTACTCGGAGCGGCCCAACGTCCGCCGGCTCGCCCCGCGCCGGCGCAGCAGCCGTGAGTTCGACGACTGGACCGATCCCGAGCCTTCCCCGACCGCCCGCACCGCGTCGATCCGGTCGCGCCAGAGACCCGAGCTCGCGCCGGTGCCGGCCGCGCCGAGCCCGTCGGTGAAGGTCCACCTCGTCGTCCCGCACACCTTCCAGGACGCGAAGACGATCGCCGACCGATTCAAGGACTACACGCCCGTGATCCTCAACCTGCAGGGCGTGGACTCCGAGCTCTCGAAGCGTCTGATCGACTTCGCAAGCGGCCTGACGTACGCCCTCGACGGGGGCATGCAGCGGATCGCCGACAAGGTCTTCCTGCTCACGCCCGCCAACGTGGAGGTGAGCGCCGAGCAGCGCGCGCAGCTCCTCGAGCGCGGCGGCTTCTTCAACCAGGCGTAGGCGCCTGTCTCGGTGAAAGTCTCACGACTTTCACCGACCACATGAAGCCGGGCGCCGCTGACGCGGCGCGCGGCCAAGCTGCGCGTCGAAGCCTCCGTGCCCGAGGATGCGCGGCTCGGAGCGGCCACAGCCCGCTCCAGGGCAGAGGGGAAACACGGAGATCGGCGAAGATCGCTGTATGAACGCGCCGGGCGCGACTTCCATGCTGCTCGCCAATTGGGTCGACGCGGCCCAGAACTTCGTGCAGGTCTTCACGCTCGTCTATTTCCTGTTGATCTTCGCGTACATCCTCATGTCGTGGGTACGACTGCCGTACTCCGTCTGGCTGAACAGGGTTCAGCGCTTCCTCTACGACGTCGTCGAGCCCTACCTGCGGATCTTCCGGCGCTTCATCCCGCCCCTCGGCCCGCTCGACATCTCGCCGATCGTGGCGATCTTCGTGCTCTGGATCGTGAGCGGCCTCGTCATCCGCGTCCTGGGCGAGCTCGGATAGGAGGAACGATGGGACTGGCACCGACGGAGATCAGGCACATTCCGATTCCCCGTGGCTTCTGGGGCT
>DASTWB010000279.1:0-4688 GCA_035758725.1 Gaiellaceae bacterium | reverse complement strand
GCCGGCGTCCCGGCCGCGACGATCTCGCCGCGGCGCAGGACTGCCACGCGGTCGGCGAGTCGCTGCGCCTCCTCGATGTAGTGCGTCGTCAGCAGGATCGTCTTGCCGAGCGAGCGCAGCGACCGGATCGTCTCCCACGCGGCCCGACGCGCACCCGGGTCGAAGCCCGTCGTCGGCTCATCCAGGAAGAGCAGCTCGGGATCGCCGACGAGGGCGATTCCGAGGTCGAGCCGACGCCGCTGGCCGCCGGAGAGCGTCCGGCTCTTCGCATTCGCCTTGTGCTCGAGCCCGATGAGCGCGAGGACCTCCGCCGGCGGCCGGGGTCGGGCGTAGTAGCCGGCGAACAGCTCGAGGTGCTCGTCGACGGTCAGGTTGGGGAAGAGCTCGCTGGACTGCGGTACGACGCCGATGCGCTCCCGCCAGCCGGCGTCCGCCGTGCGGGGATCGGAACCCAGGACCTCCACCTCGCCGGCGTCCGCGCGGCGGTACCCCTCGAGGATCTCGACGGTCGTCGTCTTGCCCGCTCCGTTCGGCCCGAGGAGCCCGAAGACCTCGCCGGCGCCGATCTCGAAGGCGATGCCCCTGACCGCCTCGACACCGTCGTACGACTTCCGGAGCCCGCGAACCTCGACCGCGTTCATGTGCAGGCGGAGACGTTAGTCGTCGCCCAACCCGAGTTGAAACGTGTGTGAGTCGGACGCAAAACGGGAAGCGTCCAGATATGAGAGAGGACCAAGAGCAGCCGGAAGAGCGTGACGAGCCCGAGGCAGCCACGCTCTCGGCCGCAGACGCCATGTCCCTGATCTCGCCTCCGGGCGCCCAGGACGAACGGGCGGCCGAGGCCGAAGAGGGGGATCCCCCGACGACGTAGCGCCCGAGGGCGCTTCGGATCGGTGGGATGATCGAGCCGTGGGGAGCTTTCCCACACTCGTCCCGATGCTCTCGTACGAAGACTGCGGCGCCGCTGCGGAGTGGCTCTGCCGCGCGTTCGGCTTCGAGGAGCGCGAGCGCTACGCCGAGCCCGACGGCCGCGTCACGCACGTCGAGCTTCGGCGCGGCGACGGCGTCGTGTTCCTGGGCAATCCGGGGCCGGAGTACCGGAGCCCGAAGCGCCATCGCGAGGAGTGCGAGGCCGCGGCTCGCTGGTCGGCGGTGCCGTACGTGATCGACGGCGTCTGGGTGGGCGTCCAGGACGTCGAGGCCCACTTCGCGGCCGCGAAGGATGCGGGCGCGACCATTCTCTCGGAGGTCGAGGACACGCCGGTCGGCCGCCATTACCGGGTAGAGGACCCGGAGGGCCACCGCTGGATGTTCAGCGAGTGACGCGGTAGAGCCGTCCGCCTGCCGTGTCCGCGATCCACAGCGCGGAGCCGGTGGAGACGGTTCCGTTCACGACGATGCGGCCGGTCGGCCGGATCGTGGCGACGAGCGTGTTCGTGAGCGGGTCGAAACGGAGGAGCCGGTCGAGGAACGGGTTTCCGCGCGCGTCTTCCTCGTCGGTCGGGACCGCGACCCAGATGCTGCCGAGCGCGGCGCGGACGTCGATCCCCCCGGCGCCGATCTCGAACGTCGCCTGCACGGCTCCCGTGTCCGGGTTCACGCGCAGGAGATCGGTTCCGCGGCCGGTGACCCAGAGCGACCCGTCCGCGTAGACCATCCGCTCGGGCGCGTCGCCGGGGAGGCGTGCGAGGGTCGCCGCCGTGTTCGCGGCCGGGTCGACGCGCTGGAGCGTGCCGTCGCGGTGGTTCAGGATCCAGATCCGTCCTCCCTCCTCGGCGAGCGCCGAGGTGCCGTTCCCCGTCGGGATCGAGGCGACCGTTCGGCGGGACGGCGGGTCGTAGCGAAGAAGAGCGCTCGCGCCGTCGTCGGCGGCCCAGACGGCGCCTGCGGCGGCCCACACGTAGGCGAAGCTGCCGCCGGACACCGCGGTCGTCGCGCGGCCCGTGCGGAGGTCGAGCCGGTTGACGATCGGACCGCGCTCCGCGCTCCAGGCGGCGCCGAGTCCCGCGGCGATCGCGAACGGCGTGCTCGTCAGCCTCAGGATCGCGCGCGTCTCGCCGGTGAACCTGTCGATCCGACGAAGCTGCGCGCGGCACGACACCCAGATCCCGGTCGCCTGCTCCCACGAGAGCGCGTACTGCGGGTAGGGCGGGCCGGTTCCCGCGCAGAGCCTGAACGCGTCTGCTCCCGGCAGGGCGGAGGCGAGCGGTGCCGCCGGCCGGACCGTGACGACGCCGAGACGGCGGCGGCCCGCGAGCAGCTGCCAGCGTCCGGAGAACGGGAAGATCGCGCGAAGGCGGTAGCGGCCTCGACCCGCGCGCCGTGTGGAGACCGGTTGCGTGGTCACGCCGTTCCGCGCCGTCACCACGGGCCGGCGCTTCGCCGCGACGGTCGTCGTCCAGGGTGCGGCTGCGGTCGCCGGCGTGAACGCGGCGAGGCGGACCGCTCCGGAGCGCCGGACGCCGGGCCGGCCGCGCTCGGTGAAGAGCACCGTCCCGTCGGCCCCGACCGCGACGGCGCTCGGGCCGTTCGCGTCGACCACGCGGGTCACGGCACCGCCCGGGGCGATCCTGAAGATCCCGTTGTCCCCATACACGGCCGCGTAGAGGCTGCCGTCCGGGCCGAGGGAGACGTCGTTCGGCTGGTTCAGCCCCTCGGCGTACGTCGTGACCGTCCCGTCCGGGGCGATGCGCCGGATCCGGCCGTTGAACGTGTCCGCGACGTACACCGCTCCGTCCGCGGCGGCCGCGAGGCCGTGCGGACCGTCGAAGCCGGTGTAGGTCGTACGGGTGCCGTCGGGCGCGATGCGCTGAACGCGGTCGCCCAGCTCGGAGACGAAGAGGTTCCCGCCGGCGTCGTAGGCGAGCGCGGTCGGCTGCTCGAGCTCGGCCAGCGTCCGAATCGTCCCGGCCGCGTCGACGTGCCTGACCCAGCGCTCGTCGTGGACGATCGCGAAGCCTCCGTCCGGCGCGAGGGCGACCTCGACCGGGAAGCCGACCGCCGCCTGCGTCGCCGGCCCGCCGTCACCCGAGCGGCCGGAACGCCCGTTGCCTGCGACGAGCGACAGCCGCTCGCCGGAGAGCCGGAAGACGCGGTTCGAGAGGTCGACGACGAGGAGCGAGCCGCTCGGCTCGACGACGACGTCGACCGTGTTCGTCAAGCGCAGGGGCGCCGGGCGGACGCGCACGGCGCCGAGCCGGCGGCCGCCGGCCAGGAGGATCCAGCGCCCTGCCGACGGAAAGACGGCGCGCAGCTGATACCGGCCCGGCCGCAACCGTCGGACGGTGACCGGTTGCCGGCGGCGCCCGAGGTGCGCGGTGACGACAGGCCGCCCGGGGGCGGCGAGGACCCCGATCCACCGCGCTCCCACCAGCGCGGGCGGGCTCGAGACGAGGCGTGGCTTCGCGGCCGGGGCGGCGCCGAGAGGCGCCGAGAGCGCGGCCGCGCCGATCGCGAGCAGCCCGGCCGCGCTCGTCAGGAGCCTCATAGCGGTTCCTACACCGGACTTCGGCCGGGGGTTCCGCGTGCCGCGGCATCTCGAGAGACACCAGGTCCGCGAAGCCTTAGAGTCGGCGGCGTGCCGTCGACGTTCCGTTACGTCGTTGCCGACGTCTTCACCGACACGCCGCTCACCGGCAACCAGCTGGCGGTCTTCACGGACGCCCGCGAGATCCCCGAGGAGCTGCTCCAGCGGCTCGCGAAGGAGATGAACTTCTCGGAGACCGTCTTCGTGCTCCCGGCGGAGCAGGGCGGGCACGCGCGGATCCGGATCTTCACGCCGGCGACCGAGATGCGCTTCGCCGGTCATCCGACGCTCGGCTCGGCGTTCGTGCTCGCCGCGCCCCTCCAGCTGAGCGAGATCCGGCTGGAGACGCAGGCGGGCATCATCCCCGTCCGGTTGGAACGGGAGGACGGCCGGATCGTCTTCGGGCGCATGGAGCAGCTCGTCCCGTCCGTCGAGCCGTACCCCGAAGAGGCGGCGCTGCTCGAAGCGCTTCGCGTCGAGCGCTCGGAGCTCCCGATCGAGGTCTACGACAACGGGATGCAGCACGCCTACGTCGCGCTCGGCTCCGCGGCGGACGTCGCGCGCGTCAAGCCCGACTACGCCGCGCTGGCCGACCTGGCCGGCGAGATGGGGGTGAGCACGTTCGCCGGCTCGGGCAGGAGCTGGAAGACCCGGATGTTCGCCCCCGCCGACGGCGTCCCCGAGGATCCTGCGACGGGGTCTGCCGCCGGGCCGCTCGCCGTCCACCTCGCACGGCACGGGCGCATCGCGTTCGGCGACGAGATCGAGATCTCGCAGGGAGCGGAGATCGGACGGCCGTCGACGCTCTACGCACGCGCGGAGGGCTCGGCCGAACGGGTCGAGAAGGTCGAGGTCGGCGGCTCGGCAGTGACGGTCGCGAGGGGCGAGTTCCGCCTCCCGTGAGACGTTGCCTCGGCCTCGCCGAGTCGGTCTGCCGGTCCTGCCGCTAGCGGGCCAGCTCGACCGAGCGGATCTCCCACGGCCGGAGGTCGAGCTCCACCTCTCCGAATCCACCGCTGACCGGCTCCGGATGCTCGCAGGCGACCCGCGCCTCGAGCTTCCGGCCGCGGAGCCGTAGCGCCGAGAGGACGATCCCCTCGCCGCTGAGCTCCGGGCCGCGCGCGCTCGTCGGCCCGTCGAGCGCTCCCCCCGGCGCGACGAC
>DASTWB010000258.1:0-5379 GCA_035758725.1 Gaiellaceae bacterium | reverse complement strand
ACCTGGACGCGCCGACCGCGGATCTCCACCGTCTCGGCCTCGTCGGCGAGCAGCCGCGCCGGCGAGAGGTCCGTCAGCTCCGCGGGCCGGGAGAAGGGATCCTTCGACACCGCGTAGTCGTGGTTGCCGAGGACGGCGAATGCCCTCGGCAGGCGCTCGACGAGCTCCCGGAGCCGCCCCTCCCCGCTCGGCCGGGACAGCAGGTCGCCCGAGATCAGCGTCAGGTCGGGCTGCCGTCTCTCGACCCACGCGACCGCTCTTTCCACCGCCCGGGTCCCGCGGGAGGGGACGCCGAGGTGGAAGTCCGAGAGGTGCGCGATCCGGAGGCCGTCGAGCTCGGGTGGGAGGCGGCGCCTCAGCCGGACGGGCTCCTCCACGAACCGCACCCAGCCGGCCTCGAACAATCCCCACGCCGCGGCCGCTGCCCCGGCGGCGGCGAGCCCGGCGACCGCGAGCGGGATCAGGCCTCGAGCTTCTCGAGCACCGGCGTCACCGGGACGACGTGGCGCTTGAACCGCAGCTCGGACTCCTCCAGCCCCGCCGCGACCCCGATCAGCTGCGACAGGTGGAGGATCGGCATCTGGAAGCGCCGGCCCGTCGACGACTCGAGCTTCTGCTGCCAGGCATCGAGCGAGAGGTGGCACAGCGGGCACGGCGTCACCATCGCGTCGGCTCCGGCCTCGAGCGCCTGCTCGATGGGCTGGATCAGCTCGGCGAGCGCCGTCTCCTCCCGCGCCTGGATGATCGGGAAGCCACAGCACTTGATCTTGGCCGGGTAGTCGACCGCCTCGCCGCCGCAGGCCTGGATGATCGCCTCCAGCGACCAGGGCTGATCCGGGTTCTCGAAGCCGAGGATCTTCGAGGGGCGAAGGATCTGGCAGCCGTAGAACGGCGCGATCCGGAGACCCTTCAGTCCCTTGTGCGCCGACTGCTGCAGGCGCTCGAAGCCTTCGCCCTCTGCGATCAGCCACAGGAGGTGCTTCACCTCGATGCCGCCCGAGTACGGGGGCACGCCGACCGCCTCCAGGTTGCGGTTGACGCGCTCCCGAAGCTCCTCGTCCTTTTGGAGCGAGACGTTCGCCTGCCGCAGGTTGAGGGTGCAGACGTTGCAGACCGTCATCAGCGTGTCGGCGCCGGTGGCCTCGCCGTAGGCGAGGATCCGCGCGTTCAGGTGGAGGTAGTAGTCGGGCTCGGCCTCGTGGATGTCGCCCGCGCCGCAGCAGGTGACGGCGTCGAGCTCCTCCAGCTCGAGCCCCACGCGGGGGGCGAGCGCCTTCGTCGAGATGTCCAGCTCCTTCGCCGACAGCGCGGCGAGACACCCCTTGTAGTAGGCGACCTTCAGAGGCTCCGACATGATGTGCTTCGTCTCCTGGTCGTGGTCGGTGGCGCGAGCCAAGGACGCAGGGAGCGCCCGCATCGAGACGATACGGGCGCGACTGAGGACGCCGGATCGCGACGTCGAGCGCGGCCACGAGACACAAGACCCATCGTGTCGGAGCCTCTCATGCCTCGGCCCCCTTTCCACGCGTCGGCCGCTCGCCCGGCGTGATGTCCGCCTGCGTGCGGCTGCCCCACCCCGCGCCGGTGCCCTCGGGATTCTCCTCGGAGATCTTGGCCAGCGCCCGCTCCGCCTGCACGATGCCCAGCGCGCCACGCCGGCCCTCGTTCACGACGATGTCGTAGAGCCCGCGCGCCTCCTCGACGCGGTCGGCGACATGCGGTGGGAACGGCAGCGGCACCTTGCCGTGCCGGAAGAGCTTGAGCGCGAACTTCGTCTGCTTGATCGCCGCGATCACGCCCTGCGTCTTCGGCACGAGCTCGGTCTCGCGCAGCCAGCCCGTCGTCTTCGCGGAGATGACGAACCACCTCGCGTGCTTGGCGCCCATGTCGTGGTCGATCCCGGTCTTCATCGACTCGGCACCGAGCTTCGCGATCGCGTCGCGCGGGTCGACCCCCTTCGGACAGCGCTCGTTGCAGAAGTAGCAGCGCGTGCAGTCCCAGATCCCGTGTTCCTCGTTGTACTCGTTGAGGCGCGGGACGGCGGCCTGGTCGCGCGGGTCGCCGACGAACCGGAAGCCCTTGGCGAGCGCCGCCGGGCCGAGGAAGTCCGGGTCGGACTCCATCGAGTTGCACTCGGAGACGCAGCAGCCGCACATGATGCAGAGCGCCTCCTTGTGGATCACGTTCATGGCCTGCTGGGAGACGATCCGCTCGCGCTCCTCGACCTCGTCGTAGCCGGGATCCAGCCACGGCTTGACCGAGCGGATCTTGTTCCAGAACGGGCCCATGTCGACGACGAGGTCGCGGACGATCGGCAGGTTCCCCATCGCCGAGATCACCGGTACATGGCCGCGGTCGACGATCGGCTTCATCCGCTCCTTGCAGGCGAGGACCGCGCGCCCGTCCATGCGCATGCCGCACGAGCCGCAGATCATCATCCGGCAGCTCTTGCGGTAGGCGAGCGACCCGTCGACCTTGTCCTTGATCAGGTCGAGGACGTCGAGCAGGCACGACCATTCGGGCGCCTCGACCTCGTAGTCCCGGAGCTCGCGCTCGCCCGTCGAGGCGTCGAAGCGCCAGATCTTGAGCGCCACCGTCATGCCCGCGTGCTCGCTCCGGACGAGAGACTCGGTCTGGGCCATCAGTACGTCCTCTCCTGAGGCTGCCACTTCGTGATCGTCACCGGTTTCCAGTCGAGGCGAACCTCGCCCTTGTCGTCGACCGTCGTCATCGTGTGCTTGAGGAAGTTCGCGTCGTCGCGGTCGGGATAGTCGTGGGGGCGCGCATGCGCCCCGCGGCTCTCCTTGCGCGCGAGGCCGGCGACGACCATGCACTGCGCGAGGTCGAGCATGAAGCCGAGCTCGATCGCCTGCGTGAGATCGTTGTTGAAGATCTCGCCCTTGTCGTCGACGACGACCCGCTGATAGCGCTCCTTCAGGCCCTCGACGATCCGGCCCTGCTCGAGCATCTGCTCCTCCCGGCGGAAGACGCCGAAGTTCTGGTGCATCGTCCGGGCCAGCTCGTCCCGGATCGTCCACGGACGCTCGCCCTCGGAGCGTCCCAGGAGCTCCTTCAGCTCGCGCTCCGCGTCGGCCTCGACCGACGGCGGGACGCTGACGGTCGTGTGCGTGAGCGCCCACTCCGCGGCCGCGCGGCCAGCGCGCTTGCCGTAGGTGATCGTCTCCATCAGCGCGTTGCCGCCGAGTCGGTTCGCACCGTGGACGGAGACGCAGGCGCACTCGCCGGCCGCATACAGGCCGGTCACCTCGGTCAGGCCGTCGATGTCCGTGTCGATGCCGCCCATGTGGTAGTGGGCGCCCGGCCGGACGGGGATCGGCTCGTGGATCGGGTCGACGGCGGCGTACGTGATCGAGAGCTCGCGCGTCCCGTGGAGACGCTCGTTGATCTTCTCCGCGCCGAGATGCCGCAGGTCGAGGAGGACGTTGCCGTCGATCCCGCGGCCCTCGTCGATCTCCGTCTGCTCCGCGCGGGAGATGACGTCGCGGCTCGCGAGCTCCATCGCGTTCGGCGCGTAGCGCTTGAGGAAGCGGTCACCCTCGGAGTTCAGGAGGTAGGCACCCTCGCCGCGACACCCCTCGGTGATCAGGATCCCGGTCGGCGCCAGCGTCGTCGGGTGGAACTGCATCATCTCCATGTCCTTGAGCGGCACGCCGACGCGCAACGCCATCGTCATCGCGTCGCCGGTGCAGGAGTAGGCGTTCGTCGTCCCGGTGTAGAGCCGGCCGGCGCCGCCGGTGCAGAGGATCACGGTCTTGGCGCCGATCGTCTTCAGCCCGCCGTTGAGCAGGTCCCAGGCGATCACGCCCTGGCAGCGGTCGTCGTCGATGATCAGCTTCCAGGCGAAGAACTCCTCGTAGGTGCGGATGTCGCGCTTCATCACCTGCTCGTAGAGCACGTGGACGAGGACGTGGCCGGTGATGTCCGCCGCGTACGCGGTGCGCGGCTCGCCGGCCGCCCCGAACGGACGCTGTGCGATCCGGCCCTCGTCCGTCCGCGAGAAGACCGCCCCCCAGTGCTCCAGCTGGTAGACGTCGTCGGGCGCCTCGTTGCAGAGCACCTCGATCGCGTCCTGGTCGCCGAGGTAGTCGGAGCCCTTGACGGTGTCGAAGGCGTGCAGCTCGGGGTTGTCGTCCGAGGCGTTCCCGAGCGCCGCGTTGATTCCGCCCTCGGCGGCGCCCGAGTGGCTGCGGACCGGGTGGACCTTCGACAGGAGAGCGACATCGGCTCCGTCGTCGAATGCCTCGATGGCGGCGCGCATCCCTGCGCAGCCGGCGCCAACGACGAGCACGTCGTGCGTCGCTTCCACTAGGCCTGGACGCTATACGACGCCTGGCGGCTGCGGCGTCGTAACGAACGCTGCTAGGGGCAGCGCTTCTTCCGCTCTGCCACGCACCGGTCGCGGCCCGTCCCGCCGTCCGCTTGATCCCGCCCGGCGCCGCCGTCGAGGCGGTCCGCCCCGGTTCCCCCGGCCAGCCGGTCGTTGCCGATGCCTCCTAGGGCGACGTCGTTCCCTGCCAGGCCGCTGATCGCATCGTCCCCACGACCGCCTTCGAGCCTGTTCGCCACACCGTTGCCGCGGATGACGTCGGCGAAGTTCGACCCCGTCACGTCCTCGATCGAGACGAGCCGGTCGCGCCCCCAGCCGGTGGCGATCCGGGTGCCCAGGTCGATTCTGGCGCGGGCCGGCGAGCCGTACTGAAGCGTGTCACGGCCGGTCCCGCCGTCCAGGAGATCGTCGCCCGCGTCTCCGTCCACGACGTCGGAGCCCGCCAGGGCCCGCAGCTGGTCGTTCCCTCCCTGGCCGTCGAGGTAGTCGCTCCGTGCCGACCCCGAGAGCACGTCCGCGTGCTTCGAGCCGACCGCGCCCGTGATGCGGAGAAGGGTGTCGTTGCCCCAGCCCGTCCCCGTCCCGGCCGCGAGATCGACGGTCACGGGCACGGGCGAGTCGTAGTAGAACGCGAGCGAGAGGACGGTCGTCCCGGGCGTGAGCGTGTCGTCACCCCCGTCCCCGGAAAGGGCCGCGATGGCCCCGCCGCCCGCGTTCAGCGTGTCGTTCCCCTCGCCGCCGCAGATCACATCGACCGCGAGGCCCTCGCCGCCGCCGTTGACCAGGTCGTCGCCGCCGAGCGCGACGATGACGTCGTTGCCCTCGGTGCCGACGAGCGTCGCGGTCTCCCCGCCGCAGGTCGGAATCGGTGCCTGTGCCGTCGCCGCCGCGGAGAGGAGCAGGATGGCGGGCGCGGCGACGAGGGCGGTGCCGAGCCCCCAGCGCCGCAGCAGTCGCATCGTCACGCCTCAACAATCGCACCGGCGCGGCCCGCGCACAACCGGACCGACCGACTGGACTAGACGCTCGGG
>DASTWB010000030.1:0-13500 GCA_035758725.1 Gaiellaceae bacterium | reverse complement strand
CGATCGCCGTGGGGAAAAGGCTGGGTGCGCCTACACAAACGGCGGCGAACTGCGCCGACTCAGGCGAGCTTCTCGCGCACCAGCTGGCTGACCGCCGAGCCGTCCGCGCGCCCCGCGACCTGCGGCATCACGTCGGCCATCACGCGGCCGAGGTCCTGCAGGCTCGTCGCGCCGTTCTCTGCGATCGCGTCGTCGACGATCTCCTCGAGCTCCTCTTCGCTGAGCGGCTCGGGCATGAACTCCTCGAGCACCTCCAGCTCGTAGTCCTCCGCATCGGCTTGCTCCTCGCGGCCTGCGTTCCGAAAGGCCTCCTCCGCCTCGGCACGCTTCTTCCGCTCACGCTGCAGCACCTGCAGCTCCTCCTGCTCGTGCAGCGGGCGCTGAAGCTCCTTCTGCGCCGACTGGAGCGAGCTCAGGATCAAGCGGAGCGCGTCCCGCCGGTCGTTGTCGCGCTCGCGCATGGCGTCCTTCAGCTCACCCTGGATGCGCTCGATGAGACTCATCCCGGCAAGCCTCGCATCCTTCCGCCGAGGATGTGCCAGTGAAGGTGGAACACGGTCTGTCCCGCACCGGGGCCGACGTTCACCACGACGCGGTAATCCTCCAGCCCCACGGCGCGGGCAGTCTCGGCGACGAACTCGAGCATCCGGCGCGCCTCGTCAGGCGGGAACTCGCCGACCTCGCGAAACGAGTCGACGTGGCGCGCCGGGAGGACGAGCAGGTGCGTGTCGGCCTGCGGGTGGATGTCCCGGATCGCGACGAAACCGTCGGCCGCGTGCACGTGATCCCCTTCGCGGACGAGCGCGCAGAAGAGACAGTCCTCGTCAGGCGGCAAGGATCCCCTCCTCGCTGACGGCCCGCCCTCGAACCCGAGCGATCCGGCCAACGGGCAGCGCCCGATCCACGAGCCACGGCGAGTAGTCGTCGCCGTAGCCGCGGCCTGGACGGTCGACGAGCACGAGGTCTTCGCGGCCGAGCTTCGCCCGCCACAGTTTCAGACACGCCTCGTGCGAGAGCGCTCGCAGGCGCGCGCTGCGCTCCTTCTTGACCTGCGGCGGCACGGTGTCGTCGGCCGCCGTTGCCGTACCGGGCCGCGGGGAGTACGGAAAGACGTGCACCTTCGTGATCCCGGCCTCCCCGACGACCTCGAGGGTCCGCTCGAACGCGGCGTCGTCCTCCGCGGGGAACCCGACGATCACGTCGGCCGTCAGGTTGAAGTCCCCGAGTTCCGCCACTCTCCGAAGGTAGGTGGCGGCGGTATAGCGGCGCCCCATAGCCAGCAGGACGCCGTCGTCCCCGGACTGGAGCGGCACGTGGAGGTGGCGGCCCGCGCACGGCGTCTCCCGGAGCGCGTCGATCAGCTCGTCGTCGACGTGGTTGATCTCGATCGAGGAGAGCCGGAGCCGTTCCAGGCCGGGGATCTCCCCGGCCTCCCTGATCAGCCGCGGAAGCGTGAACCCCGCCTCGCGGTCGCGAAAGCACCCGAGGTTGATCCCGGTGAGGACGACCTCGCGGTGTCCCTGGCGGACGCGCTTCGCGATCTCGGCGAGGACCGCCGCCGCGCGGCGGCTGCGCGAACGCCCTCGAACGAGCGGGATGACGCAGAAGTTGCAGCGGAAGCTGCAGCCGTCCTGAACCTTCACGAACGCGCGCACCCGGTCGAGCCGCGCGTCGGCCCGAACGCAGCCGATGGCGCCGACGTCGCGGGCGACCGCTTCCGCGACCTCCTCGCTCGGCCTCGCGACGACGACCACGTTCTCCGGCAGACCGGTCGTCGCGCCGCCGCCGAGGTTCGCCGAGCAGCCGGTGAGGTAGACGCGCTCGTGGGCGCGCGCCGCGCGGGACGCTGCCTGGCGGGACTTCGAGACCGCCTCGTGCGTCACGCAGCATGTGTTCACGATCGCGATGTCCGCGCCCTCGGGCGACTCCTCGTGGCCGTCGGCGATCAGCCGCTCGCGCAGCGCCTGGGCGTCGGAGTGCGACACCTTGCAGCCGAGGAAACGGACGGAGAAGGTCGCCATCTCGGGCGGGAATCTACTCGCGTACGAACAGGTCGGCCGCCCAGCCGCCGTCGACGCGCCGCTCTCGGTGCGCGTAGCCGGAGATCTCGGGCATGCGAGCGTGGAAGTAGCCGGCGGTGACGAGCGTCTCGACGTCGACGACCGCCCCGAGTGCCTCGACGGCGGCGAGGTCGATGTTCGCGAGCCCGACCTTGGCTGCGGGCAGCGGTCCGCTCAGGACGTCGGCGAGACGCGCGTCGATCTCGACCCCGTTCGCACCGGCGTTCCTCTTCGCGGCCTCGACCGCCGCGTCGTCCCGGTCGATGCTGACGACCGGCTGGAAGCCGAGCTTCGCCGCGGCGACCGAGAGCACGCCCGACCCGCACCCGATGTCGACCAGGCTGCCCGGCTCGAGCGTGAGCAGGAACGCGAGGCAGAGGCGGGTGGTCGGGTGCGAGCCGGTTCCGAAGGCGCGGCCCGGCTCGATCTGGACCGCGACGGCGTCCGCCGGGGGCCTCTCCCACGGAGGGCCGACCCAGAGCCGGCCGATCCACACCGGGCGGTGGAACTCGCGCCACCGCTCCTCCCAGCCGGGCTCGACGACGCTGGTCGAGACCGCGCCGAACGCCTCCCGCAGCCGTTCCTCGCCCGCGGCGTCGGTGTAGACCGCGAGCTCATCGGCGCCCTCCTCGAAACCCTCCGGGTGAAGCTCGAGCAGGCGGGCCATCGCCTCCTCCAGCGACTCCGGCGGCACCGGGATCGCGACGCGGCGAAGCTCGCCGGTGCTCAGCGGAACGCGCTCTTGATCTTCTCGAAGAACCCCTCGTCGCGCCGGTAGGTCTCCTCGCCGGCCGTCCCCTCGAACCGCTCGAGGAGCTCCCGCTGCTCCTCCGTGAGGTTGTGCGGAATCGCGACGTTCACGAGCACCCGGTGGTCGCCGCGCCCGAAGCCCTGCAGGACCGGCATGCCGCGACCACGGAGCACGCGCACCTCGCCCGGCTGCGTCCCGGGACCGAACTCGAGCTCTTCGGCCCCGTGAAGCGTGGGAACCTCGAGACGCGCACCGAGGGCGGCCTGCGTCATCGTCAGGTCGACCCGGGAGAAGATGTCGTCGCCTTCGCGGACGAAGCGCGGATCGGGCCGCACCCGGACCCGGACGTACACGTCGCCCGCGCGGCCACCGGCGAGGCCCGCGTGCCCCTCGCCCGACAGCCGGATCCGCTGGCCGTCGTGGATGCCGGCCGGGATCTCGACTTCGAGCGTGCGCTCCTCCAGCACCTGGCCGGCCCCGTCGCACTGCTCACAGGGGTGCTCGACGAGCCGGCCCCGGCCGCGGCAGCGGGGGCAGCTCTGGGTTCGGATGAACTCGCCGAACGCGCTGCGCGAGACGTGCTGGATGCGCCCGAGGCCCTGGCAGGACGGGCACGTGGTCACGTCGGTGCCAGGCTCGACCCCCTGTCCGGAGCAGCGTGTGCACGGGACGGCGACGCGGAAGGGAACCTCTCGCGTGATCCCGCTTGCCGCTTCCGTCAGTTCGATCTCGACCTCGGCGGCGATGTCGGCGCCGCGCCCGCGCGAGCGCGCCGCCGTCGCGAACAGGTCGTCTCCGAAGAACGCGGAGAAGATGTCGGCGAGGTTGCCGAAGTCGAACTGCGTCGGGTTGAAGCCGCCGCTCCGGAGCCCGGTATGGCCGTAGCGGTCGTAGAGCTCGCGGGCCTCGGAGTTCGAGAGCACCTCGTACGCCTCGACGACCTCCTTGAACCGCTCTTCCGCGTCCGGCGCGTCAGAGACGTCGGGGTGGACCTGCCGCGCCAGCGTTCGAAACGCCTTCTTGATCTCGGCCTCGCCGGCGTCGCGGCCGACGCCGAGCACCTCGTAGTAGTCGCGCTCCGCCGTCGCCATCTTCCGCCAGCGTAGCCCTCCTAGTTGTCGGCGTAGATCTCCTCGACGAAGCGGGAGAGCTCGCGCGCCGCGCCGCGCACGGACCGCAGGGCCGTCTCGTAGTCCATGCGCAGCGGCCCGAGCAGGCTCACGGCGCCGAGCCGCCGGTGAGCGAGTCCGTATGTCGCACCGACCAGCGAGGCGCGCTGGAGCGCCGGGTGCGGCAGGTCGACGCCGAGACGCACGAACGGGTCTCGATTTCCCAGCGCCTCGCCGAGGATCTGGAGCACGAGCGCGCGCTGCTCGAGCGCCTCGAGCACGCCGCGGTAGGCCTCGAAGTCCTCGTCCCGGACGTCCCCGAGGAGCATGGCCGCGCCGCCGACGAAGAGCCGCTGCTCCTCCGAGCCGGCGGCGTCGATGAACGCCGGCCGCAGCAGCTCGAGGAACGCGCGCTCACGCTCCGTGAGCCCTTCCTCCGCGAAGACCTGGCGGAGCGCGTGCGACCCCGGCGCCAGACCGACGGTGCGCTCGTTGAGGTACTCGGCGGCCCACCCGACGAGGCCCGGGTCGACCGGCTCGCCGAGCGCGAACACACGCTTCGTCACACCGCCGGTGGAGGTGATGACGACGGTCGCGATCACCGGCGGCTGCAGCTCGAGCACCTCCACGTGACGCACGGTCGCCGCCTCGAGCGGCGGGGCGGACACGAGCGCGAGGAGGCGCGTCATCTGTGCGAGCGCCTCGGTCGTCGCCTGAAGCGCGACCTCGACCTCCGCGGCCGGGCCGTGCAGGTCGAGCGGCAGTGATGCCGGCCGCGGCTCCAGGCGGTCGAGCAAACCCTCCACGAAGAGGCGGTACCCGGTCTCGGTCGGCACGCGTCCCGCCGACGTGTGCGGGTGCGTCAGCAGGCCCAGCCGCTCGAGCTCCGCGAGCTCGCTCCGCACCGTCGACGGCGAGACCCGCAGCCCCGCACGCTCGACCAGGTGCTTCGAGCCGACCGGCTGGCCGGTGGCGATGTAGTCCTCGATGAGGCGCCGGAGGATGTCCCGCTGGCGGTCTGTGAGCTGTGGCTCGGTCATTGCGTTTGCAGGAATTTTAGTCGTCCACCGCCGCCGGCCGGCACGCGACTCAGGCCAGCAGCTCGGCGGTCACGCCTCCGCCGAGCAGGCGCCCGCGGCGCGTCAGGGCGAGCGCGTCCGCGCCGTCGCGCGCCAGGAGCTCCAGGCGCTTGAGCCGCTCGAGCGCCGCCCTGTCGACCACGGACTCGACGCCCGCAAGCGGCAGCGGCTCGTCGAGCCGGAGCCCGAGCATGACGCGCTCCTGCAGCCGGACCTCACCGGGCAGTTCCTCGAGCTCGCGCGGAGGAGCCTCGCCCCGTGCGAGCGCGGCGACGTATGCAGGCAGGCGAGGCGTGTTGCGCCAACGCCGCCCGCGGACGGTCGAGACCGCGCCGATGCCGATGCCGACGTAGTCGTGACCGAGCCAGTAGCCGAGGTTGTGCCGCGCGCGCAGGTCCCGTCCGGCCGCGTCGGCGGGCGATCGGCAGAAGTTCGCCGTCTCGTACCAGCGGTAGCCGGCGGCGGTCAGCCGCTCGACGACGCGCTCGAAGTACCCCTCGAGCGCGTCGGCCTGCCGGTCCAGCTCCGCTCCGTGCCGGTGCGTGAAGCGCGTTCCGCGCTTCGCCTCCAGCTCGTAGCACGAGAGGTGCTCGGGGCCCAGTGCCAGCGCCTCGTCGATGTCGGCGTCGAGCCCGGAGGCGCTCTGGCCGGGAATGCCGTAGATGAGATCGAGGGAGATGTTGTCGAATCCGGCATCACGAAGATGGTAGAAGGCGCGCCGGACGTCGTCCGGACCGGCAACACGCTCCAGGACCCGGAGGAGCTCCGGGTCGAACGTCTGCGCCCCGAGCGACACGCGGTTCACACCGCAGTCCCGAAGCAGGGCAGCGAGCTCGGCGGTCACCGTCTCCGGGTTCGCCTCCACCGTCACCTCGGCCGCGACGGGCATCGCCTCGAGCACGCGGCGAAGCTCCGCCGGCTCCGTGAACGTCGGCGTCCCGCCGCCGAGGAAGACGGTCTCGACCGACGGCGCCAGCAGCCGCCGCTCGAGCTCGAGCTCCGCGAGCAGCGCGTCGACGTACCGCCCGTGCTCGCCCCGCCGGCCGACGACGGTGACGAAGTCGCAGTAGCCGCACCGATGCGCGCAGAACGGCAGGTGGACGTAGAGATGCCGCGCGCCGCTCATTTCCCGTTCTCGTTCAGGTTGAGGACGGCGAGGAAGGCCTCCTGGGGCACCTCGACCGCTCCGACCTGCTTCATCCGTTTCTTCCCCTTCTTCTGCCGCTCGAGCAGCTTGCGCTTCCGGGTGATGTCGCCGCCGTAGCACTTGGCCAGCACGTCCTTGCGCTTCGCCTTGATCGTCTCCCGGGCGATGACGCGCGAGCCGATCGCCGCCTGCACGGGAACGTCGAACATCTGCCGAGGGATCTCCTCGCGGAGCCGGTCGACGAGCGCGCGCCCGCGCCCGTACGCCGCGTCGCGGTGGACGATCAGCGAGAGCGCGTCGACCGACTCGCCTGCGATCAGGACGTCGAGCTTCACGAGGCTGCCCTCGCGGAAGCCGATCACGTCGTAATCGAAGCTCGCGTACCCGCGCGTGCGCGACTTGAGCTGGTCGTAGAAATCGATCACGACCTCGGCGAGTGGCAGCTCGTAGATGAGCACCGCCCGCTCCTCCGAGAGGTACTCCATGTGGTCGAAGCGGCCGCGCCGCTCGTTCGCGAGCTCCATCACCGGGCCGACGTACTCCTTCGGGACGATGATCGAGGCGCGGATGTACGGCTCCTCGACGCGCTCGATGTCGGCCGGCATCTCCGCCGGGTTGTGCACCTCCACCTCCGTCCCCGCGGTCGTGACCACGCGGTAGGCGACGTTCGGCGCCGTCACCAGCAGGTCGAGGTCGAACTCGCGCTCCGGCCGCTCGCGGACGATCTCCATGTGGAGCAGGCCGAGGAACCCGCAGCGGAACCCGAAGCCAAGGGCCTGGGACGTCTCGGGCTCGTAGATCAGCGCGGCGTCGTTCAGCTTCAGCTTCTCGAGCGCGTCGCGGAGGTCCGGGTACTCGTCGGACTCCGTCGGGAAGAGGCCCGCGAAGACCATCGGCTTCACGTCCTTGTAGCCGGGCAGCGGCTCTGCGGCCGGCGCCACCTGCGACGTCAGCGTATCCCCGACCCGGAGCCGGCTGACGTCCTTCAGCCCCGTGATCACGTAGCCGACCTCCCCCGCCTCGAGCGTCTCGACGGCGCTCATCGTCGGCGAGAAGAAACCGATCTCCTCGGCCTCGAACCGGGTGCCCTGCGCCATCGCGAGCAGGCCCTCCCGGGTGCGGAACGAGCCGTCCACGACCCGCACGAACGCGACGACGCCGCGGTACTGGTCGTAGGACGAGTCGAAGATGAGCGCCCGCGCAGGCGCGTCCGGGGCGCCCGCCGGCGGCGGGATCCTGTCGACGACCGCGTCGAGCACGGACGCGATCCCCTGGCCTGTCTTGGCAGAGATGCGAACCACGTCGTCCGGATTGCCGCCGATGAGCTCCGAGATCTCGGCGGCCGCCGTGTCGGGATCCGCCTGGGGAAGGTCGATCTTGTTCACGACCGGGAGCAGCTCGAGGTCGTTCTCGATCGCGAGGTAGGCGTTGGCGACCGTCTGCGCTTCGACCCCCTGTGCGGCGTCGACGACGAGCACCGCGCCCTCGCATGCCTGCAAAGACCGAGAGACCTCGTAGGTGAAGTCGACGTGGCCCGGCGTGTCGATCAGGTTGAGCTGATGGCCCTTCCAGGCGACGCGGACGGCCTGCGCCTTGATCGTGATCCCGCGCTCGCGCTCGAGGTCCATCGAGTCGAGGACCTGCTCCCGCATCTCGCGGCCCGAGACGGTGTCGGTGACCTCGAGGATGCGGTCCGCGAGCGTCGACTTCCCATGGTCGATGTGCGCGATGATCGAGAAGTTGCGGATTCGGTCCTGCTGCATAGGTCAGGCGGGCGGGCGGCCGCGGGCTCGCAACGATAGCAACGCGTTCAGTTCACGAACCCCCAGCAAACGGGCGGAAAACAGGTACGCCGCGCCGCCGACGACGAGTGCTCCGAGAACGGAGACGAGCTGTGCGAGGAAGGCGCGCCCGAGTGCCTCGTCGAGGACCCACCAGACGCCGTAGGCGACGGCGCCGAACACGATCGAGGCGGCGGTGATTCGCACGACCGAGTCGAGGGTCTGGCCGAGCTCGAGGTGACCGAGCCGCCGCCGGAGCAGGATGACGAGGGCACCGGCGCCGACGATGTTCGCAACCGAGATCGCCAGTGGGATCCCCCACGTGCCGAGCCGGTAGAAGGCGCCGTAGAGCGCGGTGTTCGCGATCAGCGTCGCGAGCGCAACGGCCGTCGGCGTCCAGGGGGACTGGAGCCCGAAGAACGCGCGGTTGAGCATCAACATCGCGCCGTTGAAGGCGAGCCCGAGCGAGAACGCGGCCAGGGCGCCCGCGACCACGCGGGTCGCGTCCGGCCCGAACTCGCCGCGCTCGTAGACGAGCCGGACGATCGGCTCGGCCAGCACCGCCGAGACGACGCTGGCGGGGACGAGCAGAAACGCGATCTGGCGAAGCCCGGAGCCGACCGTCCGCCTGAAGCCGTCCAGCTCTCCGCGCGCTGCGAGGCGGGAGAGGGCGGGGAACAGCACGGTGGCGACGGCGACCGAGAACATCCCCTGCGGCAGCATGTAGATCCGGAACGCGGCGTCGATCGCGCTCGGCGAGAGCGTCGGGTCGATGAAGCGCGCAGCGAAGAACGTGCCGATGACGGCGTTGAAGTTGATGAGGCCGAGCCCGAGCGTGACCGGGAGCATCAGGACGAAGACGCGCTTGACCGCCGGATCGCGCCAGTCGATCGCGACGCGGAGCCGCCCGTCGAGCCCGGCCAGCCACGGGAGCGGGAGCAGGAGCTGCACCACGGTGCCGAGCACGATCGAGCCGGCGTACACGTAGAGCTCGGCGTCGGTCGAACCCGCCTGGGGGACGCCGATCACAAGCCCGGCGATGATCACGAGGTTCCACGCGACCGGCGTCAGAGCCGGGACGGTGAAGTGCTCGTAGCTGTTGAGGATCCCGACGATCACTCCCGAGACCCCGAGCAGCACGACGATCGGGAACAGGATCCTCGCGAGGGTGACGGCGAGCTCGCCGTCCTCGCCGTGGTAACCGAACAGGGCCATGGCCCAGGGCGCCGCGAGCACGAAGATCGCGGTGACCGCGGTCAGCCCGAGCAGCAGGATCCAGATCAGGCTCGACGCGACCCGCCAGGCGCGCGCCTTCTCGCCTTTCTCGAGGAGCTCCGTGAAGACGGGGACGAATGCGGAGGAGAGCGCCGCGTCGGCCACGAGCGCGCGAACGAGGTTCGGAACCTGGAACGCGACCGTGAAGGCGTTGATCCCGGCGCCCTCGACGCCGAAGTACCCTCGCGCGACGATCTCGCGGGCGAGCCCGAGGATGCGCGAGAGGCCGGTGGCGCCCGAGAAGATGGCCGTCGACCAGGCGATCCGGCGGGACGGGAACCCCGGCGCCTCGGGACGGACGTCGCTCACCGCCGGTTCCCCACGAGAGGAGGATACGAGCGGCCGTGGCGGGCTCCTGCGGCTCTCGGAGCGCTGCTAGCATTCCGCCGCCCGCGGATGCGGGCTCTTTTTCGCCGATGCCGAACATCAAGCAGCAGAAGAAGCGCGTCCGGAGTGCCGCGAGAGAGCGGCTCGAGAACCTCCGCTACCGCTCGACGGTCAAGACGCTGACGCGCCGCCTCGAGTCCGCCGTCGCGGACGGCGACGCCGACCGCGTCGCGGCCGCGCACCGCGAGCTCCAGCAGTGGATCGACCGCGCAGCCTCGCGCGGCGCGCTCCACCGCAACGCCGCCGCGCGCAAGAAGGCGCAGGCCGCTCGCCTCGCCTCCAGCCGCTAGCTCGGCTCAGGCCGTCTGGCGCGCCGGCGCGGTCACCGGCTCGGTGAGATCCGCCAGCGCCCGCGTGAGCTCGAGGGCGCCGGACAGTCGGCTCGCGCCCTTCAGCGCGGCGTCGAGAGCCGCGAGACGGACGACGGCAGCATCGAGCTCCTCCCCCGAGTAGCGGTCCGCGTGCCCGAGCGCCTTCCGGACCCGGAACTCGTGCACCTTGACGCGCTTCGCGATCTCCCGTGCGCCCACGCCCTCGGCGGCGAGCAGCTTGACGCTTCGGACCAGGGAGACGTGCGCCGCGAGCCGCACGGCGATCGAGAAGGGCTCCCGACGCTCCAGCTCGGCCTCCGCCGCAGCGACGAGCGCGCCGGCGTCGCGCTCGCCCCACGCGTCGGTCGTCGCCCAGGCGGCGGCCTCGCGGGCGGGCGTCGCCAGCCGCTCGACGTCGCCCCGCGCAATCGGCCGGCCCCCGGCCCAGATCGTGATCTTGTCCGCTTCCGTGGCGAGCGCGATCAGGTCGTCGCCGACGATCTCGACGAGCGCACGCGCCGCGTCGGCGTCGACGGCGGCCCCGAGCCCGTCGAACTGAGCGCGTACCCACGCCGGGAGATCGCGAGGCTTCGGCGCGTCGTAGGCAAGGACGCGACCCGTACCCGCGACAGCGGTCGCGAGCGCATCGCTCCGCGGCGGCTCGCCGGCGACGAGCGCGAGCACGGCTCCCGGCACCGGGTCGGCGAGGTACGCCGCGACTGCGTCGACGTCCGCCTTCTTCCACCGCTCGACGCCGTCCACGATGACGAGCCGGCCGCCGTCACCTCCGGCGAACAGGCCGAGCGCGTTGCACGCCGCGACCGCGTCCGCGCCCGCGGCTGCGTCCGCCGAGAGCTGCTCGATCGATTCGTCTCCGAAGCGCGAGCGGAGGCGGCGGAGCGCGCGCGCGACCTTGGGCCGGTCGCTTCCCGTGAGCAGGTAGACCGGGAGCAGCGGCTCGCTCGACACCGGGGCCAAGCATAGTCAGGCCCCCGTCCGGGTCGTGAGTCGGCTCCCGTCGCTCTCGACGACTATGCCGCCGTCGCGGTCGGTGCGGAAGACGTCCAGGCCGGGATACGACTCGAGCGCCGCGAGGGTCGACGGCGCCGGGTGGCCGTAGTCGTTGTCCTTGCCGCAGGAGATCACGGCGATCCGCGGACGGGTCTGCGCGAGCAGGCGCGGGAGCCCCTCGTCGGCGGACCCGTGGTGGGCGACCTTGAGGATCTCCACCGGCGGCGGGTTCAGCGGCAGCGTCACCGGGGACTCGGCGTCCGCCGTCAGCAGGGCGTCGACGCTGCCGTACGAGGCGAGGATGACGGTCGCGGAGAGATTCGGATCCTCGTGCACAGGTGGCTCCCGCGCCGGCCAGAGGACCCGGAGGCGAAGCCGTCCGAGTCGGACCACGAGCCCGGCGCGGGCGGTCAGGACCGGGACGCCGCGCCGCCTCGCCTCGGCCAGCACCGCCGTCTCGTCCGGGCTCGGAGCCGGGATGCGGGGATCGAGGATCCGGTCGACCCGGAGCCGGCGCACGAGCTGCGGCGCGCCACCGACGTGGTCGCGCTGGGGATGCGTGAGCACCGCGAGGGAGATCCGCCGGACCCCGAGCCTGCGCAGCTGATCGTCGACGTGGCCCTCGGGCGGCCCCTGGTCGACGAGGACGGAGCCTTCGGGCACCTCGAGGAGAATCGCATCGCCCTGACCGACGTCGAGAACGGTGAGGCGGAAGCCGTCCGGCGGCGGCCGGCCGCTCTCGGGCCGGACCTGCCAGGCGGCCGCGACGAGCACGACCAGCCCGGCGACCACGGCGGCGCGCGGGCGCTTCCACCTCGGGAGGCGGGACCACACGGCGACACCGGCCGCCGCGGCGACCGCGACGGCGAGCGCGAGGGACGCTTCGACGTTGGCACCGGGCAGGGCTCCGACGAGGCGGGCGCACCCCGCGACGTACGCGGCCAGCCAGCCGTTCACCCAGGCGGCGGCGAGCGCTGCGGGCGGCAGGAGCTGGTCGAGCAGCGCGGTGACGAGCGCCAGGCTGAACGACACACCGACGACGGGCGCGGCGAGGGCGTTGCTGAAGATCGAGTACAGCGGGACGGAGCCGAACTGGACGAGCAGGATCGGCGCGGTCACGGCTCCGCAGGCGCCGGACACCGCGACCACGGTGGCGAGGCTCCGCGGCACGGGATATCCCTCGAGCACCCGCTCGACCCTCGGGACGAGCACGAAGATCGCTCCGACCGCGGCGAACGAGAGCTGGAAGCCGGGCTCGTAGCCGCTGTAGGGGTTCCAGGCGAGGAGGACGGCGGCGCCGAGCAGCAGGAAATACCAGCGGTCGCGCGGCCGGGCGGCAAGCCACGCGAGCGACGCGAGCGCCCCCGCCACGCCCGCTCGCACCACCGACGGCTGCCAGCCGACCGCGAAGACGTACGCGCCGATCGCGCCGAGAGCGCCGAGCTCGCCCAGGACCCGGGAGATCCCGAGCATCCAGGCGAGCACGAGCACGCCGCCGGCGACGAAGGCCACGTTCTGCCCGGATACGGCGAGCAGGTGGTAGAGGCCCGAGGAGCGGAAGTCGTCGCGGAGGCTCTGACTCATGCCCTCGTCGTCGCCGAGCACGAGGCCGGCGAGGACCGCACGGCGTTCTCCCGAGAGGCCGGGTGAGATCGAGGCGGCGAGCCGCTCGCGCACTCGATCGGCGATGCCGGCGAGCCCTCCGCGCCGCCCGACGAGTCGCCACTCCCCCGTTCCGCGAGCGACCACGTGGACGCCGCGGCGGCGCAGGAACGTCCGCTCGTCGAAGCCGTCGCTCGGATCGCGCGGCTCACGCAGCTCGACAGCGGTCTCGATGAGCGCACCCTGAGGCGGCGCTCGTCCGGGCGGCAGCTCGAGCAGGACCGCCTCGCGCAGGTCGAGCGAACGAAACGACCGCACGCGTGCGGGGATTCGGAGCCGGTAGGGCGTCCGGCGCGCCGGACCGGTGACCTCCACGACCGCGCGCCCGGTCTCGCCGACCCTGGGCCGGAGCACGCTCCGGTCGAGCGCCTCGAGCCGCATGCTCGCCCACCACAGACCCGCGGCACCGAGCGCGAGACAGAGCACTGCAACCCGCGCGTTCCGTTCGAGAACGACCGCGGACCCCGCCGCGGCCGCAAGGGAGAGCGCGAGCACGGCGCCGGACGACGATCGGACCAGGGTCGCGAGGAACAGGCCCGCACAGAGCGAGGCGGCGACCGCGTGCTGACCGTACCGCGCGAGGAACCGGTCGGTCACGGGGCCACGAGCTCTCGCAGCTGCTCCAGGCGCGCCGGGCCGATTCCGGGAATCGCGTCGAGGTCATCGACGGAGCTGAAGGCGCCGTGCTGGTCGCGGAAGTCGACGATCTTCTGAGCGGTGACCGGCCCCACGCCGGGAAGCGCGTCCAGCTGCTCGATCGTCGCGGTGTTCAAGTGCACGGGTCCGGTCGCAGTGATCGCGCCGTCACCGGACGGCTCCCCGCCCGAGGCGGCGCCGACGACGGCCCGCCGCGGGACGACGACCTGCGTCCCGTCCGAGACCTGCGCGGCGAGGTTGACCAGGCTCAGGTCGGCCCGGCGTGTGGCT
>DASTWB010000155.1:0-7711 GCA_035758725.1 Gaiellaceae bacterium | reverse complement strand
CAACGTCTGAAGCCGGGCGGCGCTTCGCACCGCGCGGCCTAGACGCGCTCACCGGTTCCTTTTCCACGTTCTGCGTCGGAGCGAGGAACGGGCACAGCCCGTTCCTCGGCGTAGGGTGCTCCGATGCGGGATCGGTCCGCGTACTTGTTGCTGCTCGGGATGGCCGTGTGCTTCGGGGGGACCTGGCCGGCCGGGAAGCTCGCCGTCGAGGAGGTGTCGCCGTTCACGGTTGCCGCCGCGCGGTTCACGATCGCCACGGTCCTCCTCGCCCTCTGGGTGGGGTTGCGGCACGGGCCGATCCGGGCGCCGGGTCGGGCGAACCTGCCGCTCGTGCTCGCGCTGGGCGCGACCGCCGTCGCGGGGTACAACGTCTTCTTCCTCTACGGGCTCGAGCTGGCGCCGGCCTCGGACGGGGCGATCATCGTCCCGGGATTCGCGCCCGTGTTCACGGTGCTCCTCGGTTGGGCCGTGCTCGGCGAGCGCGTCTCACGGTCCGCGGTCGTCGGTCTCGCGCTGGCGTTCGTCGGCCTGATCGCCGTCGTCGGGCCGAGCGGATCGATCGACTCGGACCGCCTGGCCGGAGCGGCGCTGTTCGTGGCAGGGGCGTTCTGCTGGGGGATCTACCTGCTGATCGGCCGGCCCGCGATCGCCCGCTTCGGCGCGGTCACCTCGACGCTGTATGCGACCGCCACGGGGACGCTGATGCTGATCCCGTTCAGCCTGGCCGAGCAGGGCTGGAGCGACCTCCGGCAAGCGCCGTGGGACGGGTGGGTGCCGATCCTGTACCTCGGCGTCTTCGGGACCGTGCTCGCGTTCGTCCTCTTCTACGAAGGGGTGAGGCGGATCGGCCCTGCGCGGGCGTCGGCCTTCGCCATGCTCGTGCCGATCTTCGGGGTGGTGGCGTCGGTCTTTCTTCTCGGTGAGGAGCTCGGCGTCAACCTCGTGACCGGCGGTGCGGCGATCATCGCCGGGCTGTGGCTGATCCAGCGCGGTCGCTAGAGCCGTCGCGGTTTGCTGCGGCACCGGCGCGGGGTAGAGACTGCGGCATGCGGTTCCGACGTGGGGCCCGGCTCGACCCGGGGCAGGTGACGGACGTCCGCGGACGCCGCATGGCGCCCGGAGGCCTCGCCGTGGGCGGCGGCGGCATCGGCATCGCGGCGGTGGTCGTCTACCTGCTGATCACGCTGCTGTCGGGCGGGGGCGGCGGCCTCGGCCAGCTCGCGCCGCTCGACGAGCAGCAGGTCGGGCAGGGCGACACGCCGAGTGAGGTCTCGCAGGAATGCCAATCGGGCGAGGACGCAAACGAGCGGCAGGACTGCCGGATCGTCGCCGTGGTCAACAGCGTCCAGAGCTTCTGGGACGGCGTCTTCCAGCGCAGCAACCGGCGGTATCCGTACGTGGACACGGTCTTCTTCACCGACCAGGTGCAGACGCAATGCGGCCTCGCAAGCTCGCAGGTCGGCCCCTTCTACTGTCCGCGCGACCAGCTGGTCTACATCGACCTCGGCTTCTTCGACGAGCTGCAGTCGCGTCTCGGCGCCGGCGGCGCGCCGTTTGCGCAGGCGTACGTCATCGCCCACGAGTACGGCCACCACGTGCAGAACCAGCTCGGCATCCTCGATCGAATCGGCAACGACCGCCAGGGGCCGGAAAGCCGCGCCGTCCGCTCGGAGCTGCAGGCCGACTGCTACGCCGGGGTCTGGGCGGGGAACGCCGTCGAGAACGGGCTGATCGAGGAGCTGACCCAGGCGGACATCAACGACGGGCTCGACACGGCGTCCGCGATCGGCGACGACCGCATCCAGGAGCAGACACAGGGGCAGGTCAGTCCCGAGAGCTGGACGCACGGCTCGTCCGAGCAGCGCCGGCGCTGGTTCTCGCGCGGCTACGAAGAGCGGCGCCCCGCGGCGTGCGACACGTTCAGCGGCTCGATCTAGCGACTGCGGCCTACGCTGTCGGCGTGTCGCGCCGACCATCCGCCGAGGAGCGCTTCCCGGGGCCGTCGGTCATGGGGATCGTCAACGTGACGCCGGACTCGTTCTCGGACGGGGGCGTCAACTTCCGGCCCGAGGACGCGATCGCCTCGGCGCGGCGCCTGGCCGAGGAGGGCGCCGCGATCGTGGACGTGGGCGGCGAGTCGACCCGGCCCGGGGCGGAGCCGGTTTCGACGGACGAGGAGCTGCGCCGGGTCCTGCCGGTGATCGAGCAGCTCGCCGGCATGCCGGTCTCGATCGACACGGCCAAGGCGGACGTCGCGCGTCAGGCGCTCGAGCTCGGCGCGGAGATGGTCAACGACGTCACCGCCCTGCGCGCCGACCCGGTCCTCGCCGCCGTGGTCGCGGAGGGTGGTGCGTACCTCTGCCTCATGCACATGCAGGGTGAGCCCCGCACGATGCAGGCGAACCCGACGTACGACGACGTGGTGTCGGAGGTGAAGGCGTTCCTCGAGGAGCGGCTGCGGTTCGCCGTCGACTCCGGGATCCGGGAGGAGCTGATCTGCCTCGATCCGGGCATCGGCTTCGGGAAGACCGTCGAGCACAACTTCGAGCTCGTCCGGCGTCTCGGCGAGTTGACCGAGCTCGGACGGCCGGTCGTCGTCGGCTTCTCGCGGAAGCGGTCGCTCGGGAGGCTCCTCGGCGATCCCGACGCGACGACGGGCCCGCTCTCCGCCAGCCTTGCCGCCGCGGTCGCCGCCTACGAGCGGGGCGCCACGATCCTCCGCGCGCACGACGTGAAGGAGCACGTCGAGGCGCTGACCGCCGCGCGGGCGGTGCTCGGGTGATCGTCGAGCTCGTCGGACTGGAGGTCTTCGGCCGCCACGGTGTCGACGACGACGAGCGGGAGACCGGGCGGACCTTCCTCTACGACGTCGCGCTCACGATCGACGAGCCGCCAGAGGACCGGCTGGACGCGACCGCGGACTACCGCGCCGTCGCCGCCTGCGTCCGCGAGGTCTCCGACGGCGGGGAGTACCGGCTGATCGAGGCCCTCGCAGCCGCCGTGGCCGAGGCGCTCGCGGCCCGCTTCCAGGCTCGGCGTGTCGAGGTGCGCGTCCGCAAGCCCGGGATCGCGCCGGCCGGCCTGCCGGTCGAGTACTCGGCCGCTACCGCAGTGCGCGAGAGCTGAGCGCGAGCGAGTACCGGGCGGAGCGGGTGCCCTTCGCCGGGAAGACGTCCAGGTAGGCCCAGTAGCCGCGTGCACGATCGTTCTCGATCCGGACGACCTCCGGGCGGCCGCCTCGGCGGGCGCTCGCCGTGATCAGGTCCCGACGCCGCGCCTTGCCGCGCTCGTAGACGCTCCGCGTGCCCGCCGCCCACACGGCGAGCGTGACGTCTGCCGTCGGGCGGATCTGTGCCGTGACCGTCCGCCGGGCGGGAACCCAGAACCGATAGACGTCGTCGGGATCCTCCGTCGCGTGGACGCGGGCGCTGAGCGCCGCTCGGCGCCTCCCGGGGGCCGTCAACGGCCGGGCGGCCGTGCGGAAGATTCCGTGCGCCTTCACGTGGTCGACGTCGTCGTTCGGCTCCATGGGGTCGATCGGCGGCAGGCCGCGGGTCAACGCGCTCGGGATGTCGAGCAGGCCCTGCCCGGTCCGTCTGTCGAAGCCCTTCGGGCCGAGGTCGCGGGCGGAGTTCCGCATCAGGTCGAAGAGCTGCGTCTTCTCGATCCCCGGGCGCGCCGTCCAGACCCACGCCGTCGCGGCGGCGACCTGGGGGGAGGAGAAGCTCGTGCCGTTCATGGTGTTCCACGTGGCCGGGTCGGTCGGGTGCTGCCAGGGGATCGCCTCGCCGGGAGCGGCGAGGTCGACGGCCGGGCTCGTGCTCGAGAACTCGGACGGCTGGTTGTTGATGTTCGTCGAGCCGACGGTGAGGACGTGCGGGAAGTCGGCCGGGTAGATCGGGGGATCCTCCCGCAGCCGCTCGTTCCCGGCGGCGGCGACGATGATCGACCCGCGCGCGAACGCGTTGACGACCGCCTCGTACATCGCACGCGACGGCTCGTCCCCGCCGAGGCTCAGGTTGATGACGCCCGGGCCGGACGCGACGGCGCGGCTGATTCCCTGGACGATCAGCGACTCCGAGAGGAACCACAGGTCGAACGCACGGAGGACGGCCTGCGGGTAGACCCCGACCGCGCCCTGGCCGTCGACCGGGGCCGCGGCCGTCGAGGCGACGATCGTCCCGTGGTAGTCCTCGCCGCCGGGCGGCCCGACATCCTGCTCGTTCAGCACCGTCGTGTTCGGCCGGGCCTTGAACTCCATGTGGTTCAGGTCGAGCCCCGAGTCGATGATCGTCAACGGGACGCCGGGGCCGGGCGGCTCGACCTTGTCCGCGCCGATCCGGTAGAGGTGCCAGCCGATCGGGGGTGCCGCCAGCGGATCGGTGCCGGGGAGGTGCGTCTCGCGGGAGACCGGCCGGTCGGGCTCGGCGAACCGGAGGGCGCCCGCCCGCCGCAGGCCGGGGATCAGCCGCTGCGCCGCGCCGCTCGGCAGGCGCCAGATGTGGAGCTCCGGCGCGACGATCGTCCCGCCGCTCGCCGCCACGAGCCGCTCGGCCCGCGCGTCGGCCTTCAGGCCGAGCATCGTGGAGCCGTAGCGTCCGAGCGCGGCGACGTCCCGGTCGGTCGGCACGCGCGCAGCGGGCGCGGCCTGCGCCGGAGCCGGCGCGGCAACGAACAGCAACGCCAGCAAGACCCCGATTCGGCGCATACACGCAACGATAGCGGCGGTATGCCGCTTGTCTACATCGGTCTGGGCGCCAATCTCGGCGACCGCGAGGCGACGATCCGCACGGCCCTGCGGAGGCTCCGGGACCACGAGGAGATCGAGGTTCAGCGGGTCTCGAGGCTTCGCGAGACCGATCCCGTCGGCTACGAGGACCAGCCGCAGTTTCTGAACGGCGTCGCGCGCCTCCAGACGAGCCTCGAGCCCCGCGAGCTCCTCACCGTGCTGCTCGACCTCGAGCGCGACCTGGGCCGAACGCGCCACGGGCCGCGCTTCGGGCCGCGGACGATCGACCTCGACATCCTGCTCTACGACGACCGGGTGGTCGACGAGCCCGGCCTGCGCGTGCCCCACCCGAGGATCGCCGAGCGCGCCTTCGTGCTGGAGCCTCTGGCCGAGCTCGACCCGGGGCTGGACGTGCCCGGACGGGGCCGGGTGCAGGCGCTACTCGCAGGACTACAATGACCCGCATGTCGCATCTCGACGAGCTCGACGAGTTCGAGGCGGAGCTCGAGCTTCAGCTGAAGAAGGAGTACACGGCCGTCTTCGGCCTCTTCCGGTACTGCGTCCTCACCCAGGACGCGACGTACCTCTGCAACACGCTCGACCTCCGCTACGTCCCCCAGCCGAGCTACCCGTTCTTCCACCTGCGCATGGAGGACGTGTGGGTCTGGGACAAGAACCGCCCCACCCGGATGATCCCCCGCGCCGAGGTCTACACCTCGAGCGACGTCACGGTGGAAGAGCTGCGCGGCGAGGGTGAGGAGCCGAAGCTGACCGCCGAGGCGCTGGCGGAGAAGCTCGGCGAGCCGCTCCGCGACGACGAATAACACGCGCGCTTGCTGCTGGCGGTCGACGCGGGCAACACCCAGACCCTCCTCGGGCTGTTCGAGGACGGGGCGCTCGGCGACCACTGGCGCGTCGCGACCGAGCGGGACCGCACGGGAGACGAGCTCGGCGTGCTCCTCGCCGGGCTCCTCGACCTCGACTCGGTCGACGGCATCTGCCTCAGCTCGACCGTCCCGCCGCTCGTCCACTCGTACGAGGATTTCGCGGAGAGATGGGCAGGCGCGCCCATCCTCGTGGTCGGCCCCGGCGCGAAGACCGGCATCCCGATCCGCTACGACGACCCACGGGAGGTCGGGCCGGACCGGATTGCCAACGCTGTGGCCGCGGTGGAGCGCTACGGCGCGCCAGCGATCGTCGTCGACTTCGGGACGTCGACGAACTTCGACGTCGTCTCACCCGAGGGCGAGTACGTCGGCGGTGTGCTCGCGCCCGGCATCGAGGTGTCGATGGACGCGCTCTTCGCCCGCGCGGCGAGGCTGTTCCGGATCGACTTCTCGGCGCCCGACACGGTGATCGGCAAGACGACGGGCTCCGCGCTCCAGTCGGGCCTCGTCTACGGGTTCACCGGCCAGGTGGACGAGATCGTCACGCGCATCCGCGGCGAGCTGGGAGCGGAGGCGCCGGCGGTCGCGACCGGAGGCCTCGCGGAGCTGATCGTGCCGCACACGCGGACGATCGAGAAGGTCGATCCCTTCCTGACGCTGGAGGGGCTCCGCATCCTCTGGGACAGGAACCGGTAGGGGACGGCTCGCGCCGCCCCCCACCTCTGGGCTAGACGCGAGCTCCGTCGACGCGCTCGTCGGTACGAACGGTCTCGGTGCGCGTATTCGCGATCGTGCGATCGGCCCGGCGGTGGTAGAGCTCGCCGAGCGTGCCGCCGACGATCCCGCCGATGAACATCGCGGCGATCGCGGCGACGCCGCTGATGATCGCGGCCGTGGTCAACGCGTCACGGTCGAACCACTGCGGCAGGTCGACGTTCTGGAACACGTCGTACTCGGCGCCTGCCCAGGCGCCGAGCGCTGCGAGGATCGCACCGAAGACCAGCGTCCAGATCCCCGTCGCGAAGCCGTTTCTCGCACCGTCGTAGCGGGCGATCCGGCCGGCCGCCCAGCCGCCGATCAGGTAGGCGACGAAGAGGATCGCGACGCCGCCGATCAGGCTGCCGATCGAGAGGTCGTCCGCGTTCTCCTCGAGGCCGGTCTGGTAGCCGACGACGCCGAAGGCCGCACCGACGAGCCCGGCGAGGATGATCACCGTCGAGAGCGCCGTGAGCATCCCGACGAGGCTCGCCGGGATGTCGATCCCGCCGAAGCGCTCGCGCGCGGCGTGGATGCCCGCGTACGGGTCGGCGTCCGACCTGCGCTCGGTCCGGGTCTCGACGGGCCTCGCGCCGTCGACCTTCTCGTCGATGCGGGTCTCCTCGTCGACCCGGGTGTCGCGTGTCTCTGTGGTTTCCGTTGCCATCTCGTGCTCCCCTTTCTGGAGGGACGAGACGCTTGTTCCCGGCCGCGCCCTCGGCCGAACCTCCCGTGCGGCGGGCCTCAGCCGCCGCCGTAGATGGAGATCGGGAGGTCGAGCTCCACCTCGTCCAGCTGCGGATGCTCCTGCTCGAGCCGCGCCAGCAGGAACTGCGCCCCCGGGGCGGCGGCGAGGAGCCGCTCCGCGACCAGCTCGAGCGTCTCCAGCTCGACCAGCTCCTGCTTGAAGGCGCGCGGGAACCGGCCGCGTCCGAGGTACCAGCCGTAGAACTTCTTCAGGAAGCCCGTCGCCTTGCGCTCGCCGAGCTCCCGCACCGTCTCCCGCATGAAGAGGACGAGCTCGGCGACGACCTCCTCGCGCGTCGGCTCGCCGTCCGCGTCGTCGACGATCTCGCGGATCGCCCAGGGGTTGCCCTGCGCCGCCCGGCCGACCATCACGGCCGCGGCGCCGGTCGTCGCCAGCACCGCCAGCGCCTTCGCGCGGGAGGTGACGTCGCCGGACGCGATCACGGGCACCGGCACCGCCTCCACCAACTCGGCCGTCAGCGTGTGATCGGCGCGCCCGGTGTACATCTGCTGCGCCGACCTCGGGTGGAGCGTGAGCGTCGCGGCGCCGGCCTCGACGAGGCGCGGGCCGAGCTCGAGGCAGGCGCGCGAG
>DASTWB010000154.1:0-3113 GCA_035758725.1 Gaiellaceae bacterium | reverse complement strand
CTTCGCCGGTACCTGCGTCGGCGTCGTCGAGCGGGAGCGGCTCGTGGACGGCTCGAAGATCGAGGCCGGCGACGTCGTCGTCGGCTTCCCCTCGGCCGGCGTCCACGCGAACGGGTTCACGCTCGCCCGGCGGGTGCTCGAGGAGGAGGACTACGCCGGCGCCGACCTGCTCGCGCCCACGCGGCTCTACCTCGACGAGGTGCGCTCCCTGGAAGCCGTCCACGGGCTCGCGCACATCACCGGCGGGGGAATCGAGGGAAACCTCGCGCGCGTGGTCCCGGACGGCCTGCGGGCCGAGATCGACTGGGAGAGCTGGGAGCGCCCGCCCGTCTTCCACTGGCTCGCCCGGCACGTCGAGGAGGACGAGCTGCGGCGGGTCTTCAACCTCGGGATCGGCTTCTGCGCCGTCGTCCCGGAGCCCGGGCCGGCAGGCCGTCAGGTGATCGGCCGGATCGTCGCGGCATGATCGGCGTCCTCGTCTCCGGCGAGGGCACGAACCTCCAAGCGCTGCTCGACGCCGGCCTCCCCGTCGCCTGCGTGGCGTCGAACAAGCGGGCGGCGCCGGCGCTGGAGCGGGCCCGGAGAGCGGGCGTCGCGGCGGAGGCGTTTCCGCTCGAGGAGTTCGCTACGAGGGAGGAGCGTGACGACGCGATGGGACGCTGGCTCCACGAGCAGGGGGCGACGTTCGTCGTCTGCGCCGGGTACATGCACCTGCTGCGCAAGCCCTTCCTCGACCGCTTCGCAGGCAGGATCGTGAACACGCACTCGGCGCCGCTCCCCGACTTCCCCGGCGCGCATCCGATCGAGGACGTCCTCGCCGCCGGCGTCTCCGAGACCGCCGCGACCGTGCACTACGTCGACGAAGGGGTCGACACGGGCGGCGTGATCGTCGCCGAGCCGGTCCCGGTGCGCGAGGGCGACACGGTCGAGACGCTTCGCGCCCGCGTGCAGGCCGTGGAGCACCGGCTGCTGCCCGAGACCGTCCGCAGCCTGATCGAGTGATCCGGCGCGCCCTCCTGTCTGCGTGGGACAAGTCCGGGCTGGTCGAGTTCGCGCAGGGCCTTCGCGATCTCGGGGTCGACCTGGTGGCGAGCGGCGGGACCGCGGAGCACCTCGCGGAGAGCGGCATCCACGCGACGCCCGTGGAGGAGCTGACCGAGATCCCGGAGATGCTCGGCGGCCGCGTCAAGACGCTGCACCCGCGGATCCACGCGGCGATCCTCGCCCGGCGCGACCACCCGGACGACCTGGCCGCGTTGGACGAGCACGGGATCGAGCCCTTCGACCTCGTCTGCGTCGGTTTCTACCCGTTCACGCAGATCGCGTCCCGCCACGGGGTCACCGAGGCGGACGCCGTCGAGATGATCGACATCGGCGGCCCGTCGATGCTCCGGGCGGCGGCGAAGAACTTCGCGCACGTCGCGCCCGTCTGCTCGCCGAAGCGCTACCCGGAGATCCTCGAGGAGCTGCGCACGACGGGCCGGCTCTCGCCGGACACGCGCCGGCGGCTCGCCGCCGAGGCGTTCGCGACGACGGCCGCGTACGAGACGGCGATCGCAAGCTGGTTCATGGGCCGGGAGGCGTTTCCCGAGCGCTTCATCCCGAGCTTCACGAAGGTCGCCGACCTCGCGTACGGCGAGAACCCGCACCAGCGCGCCGCCTACTACGCAGAGGTCGGAGCGCGGCGGCACGTGCTCTCCCGCGTCGACCAGCTCCACGGCCGGCAGCTCTCCTTCAACAACCTGAACGACCTCTCCGCCGGGCGCCGCCTGATCGGCGAGTTCCAGCTGCCGGCCGCAGTCGTCGTCAAGCACGCCAACCCGGCCGGTGTCGCGGTCGCCCGCTCGCTCGAGGACGCCTTCCGGCGCGCGCACGACGCCGACCCGGTCTCCGCGTACGGGATGGTGCTTGCGCTCAACCGGCCGGTGACGGCGGAGCTCGGACGGGAGCTCGCCGAGCGCTTCATCGAGGTCGTGATCGCGCCCGAGTACGAGGAGGAGGCGCTCGAGGCGTTGCGGCAGAAGCCGGCGACGCGCATCCTGCTCGACCGCGAGCGCCGGCGCGGGGACCTGGGCGAGCGCGACTACAAGCGCGTCATCGGCGGCCTCCTCGTGCAGGACGGCGACCGCGAGATCGACGACCGCAGCGGCATGGAGCTCGTCTGCGGCGAGGCCGGCGAGTCGGTCTGGGGCGACCTCCTCTTCGCCTGGCGGGTCGCGAAGCACGTGTCCTCGAACGCGATCGTCCTGGCCAAGGACCTGCAGACGCTCGGGATCGGCGGCGGCCAGACGAGCCGCGTCGACTCGGTGCGGATCGCCGTCGAGAAGGCGCGGGAGCACGGCCACGACCTGAAGGGCGCCGTGCTCGCCTCGGACGCGTTCATCCCGTTCGCCGACGGTCCCGAGGTTGCGCTCGAGGCGGGCGTGACCGCGATCATCCAGCCGGGCGGCGCCAAGCGGGACGAGGAGATCGTCGCGGCCGTGGAGGCCGTCGGCGGCGCGATGGTCTTCACCCACCGGCGGCACTTCCGGCATTGAGCGAGCACGAGCGGTTCATGCGCCAGGCGCTCGTGGAGGCCGAGGCGGCGGGCGAGGCGGGCCAGCTGCCGATCGGCGCGGTGCTCGTCCTCGACGGCGAGATCGTGTCGCGCGGGCGGAACCGCCACCTCGAGCGGAGGACGCAGCTCGCGCACGCCGAGCTCGAGGCGCTGCTCGATGGCGGCGAGGCCGTCTGGTCGCAGCACGAGGACTGCGTGCTCTACACGACGGTCGAGCCCTGCCCGATGTGCCTCGGCGCGCTCGTGATGGCCGATGTCCCCCACGTCGTCTTCGCCGCGCATGACCGCGGAGGCGGGATCGGGGCGCAGGTGATCGAGACCGTGCCGTACGTGAAGCGCCACATCAGGACGTTCGAGGGAGGCGTCCTCGAGCGGGAGTCGCTGGGCCTGATCGAGCGCTACGACCCCGAGCTCCTGACCTTCCTCCAGGGCTAGGCTTCCCGCCGGATGGCCCGCGAGTACCCGACCGCGCTCGAGCTCGTCGGCAATACGCCGATCGTGCGGCTTCAGAAGCTCGGCCCGCCGGGCGGCCCGGAGCTGCTCGCGAAGCTCGAGT